>JBEKLQ010000001.1:0-139765 GCA_050010115.1 Acidimicrobiales bacterium
GGGCCGGTGCCGCGCTCGGCGGTCATCGGGCGCGTGCTCTGGTGCTCCTGGTCTCCCTACCATCCCCCCCAGCCCGGGCACTGAGGCACGGGGGCGCAAGGGGGCCCGTGCTTGTCGTTCGTGGGGCACCGGGATGCCGTTGCCGCGGGCGCCCGGATATCGTACGGGGTACGCTGCGAAGCGACGCTGAAACCAGCGCCGGAGGGGGCAGAGCATCTGGAGCAGCGGGGAAGGGACCGGGATTTTGGTACCGATGAGCCTGCAGAGGCGAGACGTCGATCGCGTGCTCGCCCCCGAGTTCGTGGAAGGTCTCGGGGATGCCCCGGTGGCCGAGCTCCGGAGCCGGCGCGACGAGTGCCGCCGCGTCGAGGACCTGGTCTCGTACCTTCGGCGAGTGGTCCAGGGCCAGCTGGATCTCATCCACGCGGAGATCGAGATGCGTGTGAAGGGGACAGGGGGCGACGACGGGCGGTTGATCGACGATCTGCCCAGCATCCTCGCCGGCTCGCAGGCGGGAGGCGCCGGCGGGGGAGTGGACCCGGGCGCGCTCGCCTGGAGCAGCGGGCACCAGGGCACGTCCTTGCTGGCGATCCCGGCCGTGTCCGATGTCTTCGGTGAGTGCGAGGACCTGGCGCCCGCCGAGATCGCGGCGGTCATCGATCCTGAGCTCGCCGAGACCACGTTCCAACATGGGACGCTGCCCGGAGCGAACCTCGGGAGTTACGGCGATGCCGAGCTCCGGGACGTAATGGAGCAGTTGGGGGAGCACGAGGTCCGCTTGTCCGCTGAGCGGCGGATCCTTCACGAGCAGATCGACCGGCTGCAGGCGATGATCGTCGAGCGCTACAAGTCCGGTGCCGCCGACGCTGACGCGTTGCTGGGCGATCAGAATGGGTCATTGCCGGCGCCGGAGACGGATCCTGAACCAGGAGACGGCACACCCTGAAGGAGATCCCCGATCGCTGGACCGATCTCGGCGAGTTCATCCGGAGCCAGCGCGAGATGGCACGCCTTTCGCTGCGCCGGATGTCGGAGATCGCCGGCATCTCGAACCCGTACCTGAGCCAGATCGAGCGCGGGCTCCGGCAACCGTCGGCGGAGATCCTGCAGAAGCTCGCGAAGGCGCTGGCCATCTCTGCTGAGACCCTCTACATCCGCGCGGGCATCCTCGATGACAACCGCGACGGCCACGGTGACCTCGTGAGCCACATCCTGGCCTCGCCGGATCTCGATGACGACGGCAAACAAGTGCTGGTCAAGGTGTATCGCTCACTCCGTCACGAGCTGGGTGGCAGCGCGGGGCACGGCTCGGCCGAGCCGCCGTCCGAGGACGAAGAGTGACGCCGGGTATGCCACCGGCGCCTTACCCGGCGGCCGGTAGCGGATCGGCAGCTCAGTAGGATTGGTACCGATGCGCAGGCTCGCTGTGCTCTCCCTGCACACGTCCCCGCTCGCTCAACCGGGCACCGGTGACAGCGGCGGCATGAACGTCTACGTGAAGGAGCTCTCCTCCGCTCTCGCACGTGCCGGCGTCGCCTGTGACGTCTACACCCGGCGTGATCGTGAGGAGTTGCCCGACACCGTGTTCGTGGAGCCGGGTTTCGAGGTGCATTATGTGACGGCTGGACCGGCCGCCTCGGTGCCGAAGGAGCATCTTCACGAGCACGTCGAGGAGTTCACCGAGGGCGTCATCTCCCACATGACCGGTGAGGTCCCGAGGGTGCGTGCGCCCGGGAGCGGGAGCTTCGGGGCGCTCGAGGAGGGTGCCAGCGCCATCCATGCGAACTACTGGCTGTCCGGTCTCGCCGGCCATGCCATCAAGCACCGGCTCGATCTCCCGCTCGTCTCGACGTTCCACACCCTCGATCGGGTGAAGGCGATCGCCAGCCCGGAGGAGCTCGAAGCCTCTGCCGGCACTCGCCGGGCCGAGGCCGAGGCAGCGATCATCGGCTGCTCGGACGCGTTGCTCGCGTCTTGCGACGTGGAGCTCCAGCAACTCGTCGAGCTGTACGGGGCCGACCCCGATCGGATCGCGATCGTCCCACTCGGCGTGGACCACGCCTTCTTCTCTCCGGGCGACCGGCGGATGGCCAGGCGGGCTATCGGCCTGGACGACCGAAGCGGGCCGCTCCTGCTGTTCGTCGGGCGGATCCAGCCGTTGAAGGGAGCCGACGTGGCCGTCAGCGCGCTGGCTGCCCTGAGGTCAGGTGGTGTCGACGACGCCCGCTTGGTCATCGTCGGCGGTCCCAGCGGTCCACATGGCGACGAGGAGATGGCGGCGTTGCACCACCAGGTGACGACCCTTGGTCTCGAGTCGCACGTCACCTTCACACCCCCGCAACCCCATGAGCTGCTCTCGACGTACTACCGGGCGGCAGACTGCTGCCTTGTGCCCTCCCGGTCGGAGTCCTTCGGTCTCGTCGCCCTCGAGGCCTCGGCATGCGGTGTACCGGTCGTGGCGGCGGCAGTCGGGGGCCTCACGACACTCGTGTCCGAAGGCCGGAGCGGCTACCTCGTCGAGTCCGGCGACGCTGACGCGTTCGCGAGCCGGGTCGCCGAGATCGTGACCGACCCTATCGGTCAGGCGGTGCTCGGAGCCGGTGGCGCCTCGATGGCGCAGTCGTACACCTGGGCCACGGCTGCCTGTCGCCTGCGGTCGCTCTACGCCGACCTCACCTCCCGCGAGCTCGTGGAGTGCTGAGGTGACCCGCCTCGTCGTGGTCGGAGGGGGTCGGATGGGAAACGCCCTCATCTCCGGGCTGCTCCGATCGGGGTGGGTCAAGCCAGGAGACCTCGTGATCGTCGAGCGGTTGGAGGCGAAGCGGGCGGAGATCGGACGCCGCTACCCCGACATCCGGACCGTGGCCGAACCGGTGGCAGCTGAATCGGCGGTGCTGGCCGTGAAGCCGGATGACGCCGAAACGGCCGCTCGCTCGCTGGCGGCCACCGGCGTGCCGCGAGTGTTGTCGATCATGGCGGGGGTGACCATCGACCGCCTCGAGTCATGGTTCGGCGCTGGAACGGCGGTCCTCCGCGCGATGCCGAACATGCCCGCTGTCCTCGGCGCGGCGGCCTCGGCGGTGGCGGGCGGCGCGTCCGTCAGCGAGGACGACTTCGCCTGGGGAGAAGCGGTGCTGTCGTCGTTCGGGGTCGTCGCCCGCGTCCCGGAGAAGCTTCTGGACTCCGTCACCGGCCTGTCGGGCTCCGGGCCGGCGTACGTGTTCCTGCTCGCCGAGGCAATGGTCGAAGCCGGGGTGGCCGAAGGGATCGATCGGGAGGTCAGCCGCCTTCTCGTCACCGCGACCCTTCTCGGTTCCGCCCGTCTCCTCGCCGAGACGGGCGAATCGCCTGAAGCACTCAGGGCAGCGGTGACGTCCCCGGGGGGCACGACCTCAGCCGGCTTGCGGGTGCTCGAGCGTTATGCGGTCCGATCGGCGGTGGTAGAAGCAGTTGCGGCGGCGGCGGAACGGGCACGAGAGCTGGGAAGGGAGGCGACAAGCTGACGCTTGCGCAGCCGTGCCCGGCACCCTCAGGGGGACAGTCACACTTTTCACTTCAGCAACATTGGCGTACAGTCGTATCGGCGGAGAGGGGTGATCTATCTGACGAGCATCGACTATGCCAAGGCCAGGTTCTACACAGTCGCGGAGGTAGCCCAGGTTCTGAGGGTCTCCAACATGACCGTGTACCGCCTGATCAACTCCGGTCAGCTCCCTGCGGTTCGCGTGGGGAAGTCCTACCGGCTCCGGGAAGAGGACGTGAACCGTTATCTCTCGGAACGCTTCACCGAAGCAGGCTGAGTAGGGTTGCCGCTCGACGACGGGCCGTGATAACCCGTCCGGGAACCAACCAAGCGGCCTTGAAGGCCGCGCCTGTGGCGGAGGAGCAGCCGCGACCGTGAACCTTGCGACCATCATCGAGCCGCATCCTGCCGACGCGGTGGCGTTCCGCCACGACGGTCGCAGCTTCAGCTATGGCGAGCTGCGGGACCACGCCACGGTGACGCGGGCGCACCTGGTCCGGTACGGCGTCGAGCGTGGCGATCGGGTCGCGCTCGTGTTCCCGACCACGCCGGCCTTCGCCGTCGCGTACTTTGCCGCCCTCGGCTCGGGGGCCGTCGCCGTCCCGTTGAACCCGGAGAGCCCCGTTGCCGAGCTCGCGACCGAGCTCGGGACCGTCCGCGCCAAGGTCGTGCTGCTCGGCGGTCCCCGCGCCGCCGCATTGCGCGGGCCGCTGACCGACCTCGGTTACCTGGCGCTCGAGCTCGCAGAGAGTGGCGAGCTGAACGGCGCCAAGGACGCTGGCTCCGCCTCGACCGCGGGCGAAGCCGGCGGCGCCGAGGGCGACCCGGGCCCGATCGTGGACTGCGCCCCCGACGACACTGCGGTGTTGCTGTTCACCTCGGGAACCGCCGGCTCGCCCAAGGCAGCCATCCTCACTCATGGCAACCTCCGAGCGAACATCGATCAGATGGAGCTCGCCGTCGGACTCGCTCCCACGGTCGACGACATCGGTCTCCTCGTCGTGCCCCCGTTCCACATCTACGGGCTGAACGCCGTGCTCGGCATCCACTTGTTCGTGGGCGCCCGTCTCGTACTGATGGAGCGCTTCGACGCGGCCACCCTGCTCGACCTCGTCCCACGGGAAGGCATCACCGTGCTACCGGGTGTTCCCGAGCTGTTCGCTGCGCTGGCCAACTACTCGCCGGCGACCGGCGACGAACTCAGGTCCGTGCGGTTGGCCTGCTCGGGCGCGGCGCCGTTGCCGCTGGAGGTGGCAGAGCGCTTCGAGTCCCGGTTCGGCGTGGGGATCTGGCAGGCGTACGGGTTGACCGAAGCGTCGCCCACCGTGACGTTCCCCGACCAGCACGCCACGCGGCGCCCGCTGGCGGTGGGGGTGCCGCTGCCGGGGATCGAGATGAAGATCGTCGATCTCGACGGTCAGCCGGTCGAGCATGGCGACCATGGCGAGATCCTGGTCCGGGGTCCGAACGTGTTCTCCGGCTACTTCGAGGACGCCGTGGCGACGAGGGCGGCGCTCGACCGCGCCGGCTGGTTGCACACCGGTGACATCGGAGTGATGGACGACGACGGGTCGCTGACGATCGTGGACCGCCACAAGGATCTGGTGATCGTGTCGGGTTTCAATGTGTTCCCGGCCGAAGTGGAGCACGTATTGGAGGAGTACCCGGCCGTCGCAGAGGTCGTCGTGATCGGCGTGCCCGATCCGGCGCTCGGCGAGTCGGTCCGCGCCTACGTGGTTCCGACGACGGAGGCCTGGCCCGAGGACGCCGTGGCGCCGGAGGGGGTCACAGAAGCCGAGCTGATCGACTACTGCGCCCGGTATCTGGCCAGCTACAAGTGCCCGGTCAACGTGGTGTTCATGCGCGAGCTCCCTCGGGGGCTGCACGGAAAGGCGCTACGCCGCGCTCTCGCGTGACGGGAGCCGGGTCGGCTCTCCGCTTTTGTGACGTTCGCACCGCCGTCGTTACCATCCCTCCCCATGCCCGAGCGCTTCGCACGGCGGATACCCGCGCCGACAGTTGTCCGCCTCCCTCTCTACCAGCGCGTGCTGAACGAGCTCGCTCGGGAGGCGGTGGCCACGGTGTCCTCGGCCGAGCTGGCCGAAGCCTGCGGCGTGAACGCCGCCAAGGTTCGCAAGGACCTGTCCCACTTCGGCAGCTACGGCACCCGTGGGACCGGGTACGACGTCGACTACCTGCTCGGCCAGATCCAGCGGGAGCTCGGCATCGACCGGGAGCGGGCGGTGGTGATCGCTGGGATGGGTCATCTGGGCCATGCTTTGGCGCGCTCGGCGGGTTTCGTGCAGAGCGGCTTCCGGATCGTCGGCCTGTTCGACGTCCAGCCGGACACGATCGGCGAGGTGGTGGCCGGTTTGCGGGTGCGTCACGTGTCCGAGCTCCCGTCGGTCTGCCGTAGCGAGGACGCCGCCATCGGCGTGATCACGACTCCGGGAGGGGCGGCTCAGGACGTGTGTGATCGCATGGCTGAGGGCGGCGTGAGCGCCATCTTGAACTTCGCCCCCGTCGTCCTCACTGCCCCGGCGTCGGTGCAGGTACGCGATGTCGACTTCTCCGCAGAGCTGCAGGTCCTGGCGTTCTACCAAGCGCACCCGGATGCAGCCACGGGCCGGCCGGAGGCGCCTGCGAGAGCTGGGCGGTGAGCACGCGGGTACGCTCTGGGCTGGTTCGTGGTGCATGTCGCCTCGTGAGAGCGTCCCATGGGCGCCTGACACCGATCACCAGGTGTCCTGGATGGAGAGGTAGCCGCGTGTGGCGGTCGTAGTTGTCGGTATGCACGAACGGGATGCGCCGCTCGAGGTCTTCGAGCGCGTGGCCGTCGGCGAGCACGAGTTGGACAAGGCGCTTGCCGAGCTCGTCGCGAGCCCGAACCTGTCCGAGGTCGTGATCCTGTCGACGTGCCTCCGCACCGAGGTCTATGCTGCCGTGGACCGGTTCCACGATGGTGTGGCCGACATCGAGGCGTTCTTCTGGACGCGCCTCGGCAGCCAAGGTCGGCTCGACGCAGGCGAGCGATTCGGCCGGGTGGAGCGACCCGACCGGGGCGAGCGGCGCCCGGAGCCCGGCGGCGGTGTGATGGAGCTCGGCGGCGGGTTGTCGTGCCGTTACGACGATGCCGCGGTCGCCTACCTGTTCGAGGTCGCCTCAGGTATCGACTCGCCGGTACTGGGCGAGGGCGAGATCCTCCGCCAAGTGCGCGATGCAGCCGAATCAGCCCGTCTGGAAAGCGCAGCAGGCCCCATCCTCGTCCCGCTGTTCCGGCACGCGGTCGAGGCCGGCAAACGCGCTCGTACCGACACCGCCATCCAACGCGGCACTACCTCGCTGGCTCACGCGGCTGTGGAGCTGGCAGCCGAGCGGGCGCACGGTTTCGACCGGCGGCGGATCCTGGTGGTCGGCGCAGGTGAGATGGGCGCTGGGATCGCCCGCGCCCTCGCCGGCCGCGGTGACCTCACCGGCGAGCTCACCGTGGCCAATCGGGGCGTGGACCGGGCGGCCGAGGTCGCCGACATGCTGGCGGCGCGTGCTGTGGGCCTGGCGGACGTGCCGGCAGAGTTGGCGCTGGCGGACGTGGTGCTGACTTCCACGGCCGCCGATGAGGTGCTCCTCGGTGTCGAGATGTTCGAGTCGGCGCTGGCGGCTCGGGCCGCCCGCGCCACTGCGGCACCCTCCCGACCGATGGTCGTGGTCGATCTCGCTGTGCCGAGGGACGTGGACCCCGCCGTCGGATCTCTGGACGGTGTCGTGCGGCTCGACGTCGAAGACGTGCGCCGCTTCGCCGAGGAGCAGATGGCGGGGCGCCAGGGTGAGATCCCGGCAGTTCGCGCCCTCGTGGCCGAGGAGCTGGAGCGCTACCGCTCGACAGCGTCGGGCCGCCTGGCAGCGCCGGTTGTCGCAGCGCTGCGAGAACGCGCAGAGCTGCAGCGTGCGGGTGAGTTGGAACGGTACCGAGTCCGCCTCGACGCGCTGTCAGCGGCTGACCGCGAGCTGGTCGAGCTGCTCACACGCCGCATCGTGGCCAAGTTGTTGCATGACCCGACGGTTCGCGTGAAGGAAGCTGCAGGTTCGGCCCGTGGTGAGCGCCTGGCGGAGGCGTTGCGGGCGTTGTTCGACCTGTAGGCGGATCCAGCGTGCCTGACCGACCGATCCGCCTCGCGACGCGAGGTAGCCAGCTGGCTCTGACACAAGTCGACCTCGTTGCCACAGCGCTGGCGGCGGGCGGTGGGATGGGCGCTGGCGCTGCCGGTGGTGGCGCTGGCGCTGCCGGTGGCGGCGCTGGCGGTGCTGCCGGTGGCGGTGTCGAGCGGGTCATCGTGCAAACGGGCGGTGATGCCCGCCGGGACGTGCCGATCCACGCGATCGGCGGCCGCGGCGTGTTCGTCGCCGAGGTCGATCAGGCTGTCGCCGAGGGCCGGGCGGACGCTTCGGTGCACTCTGCCAAGGACCTTCCGTCGGGCGCCGGCGACGGGTCCGCCTACGGAGCGGATCGACTCGTGGTCGCCGCCTACCTCCCGAGGGCGGACCCCCGGGACGCGTTGGTCGGCGCTCGCCTCGACGATCTCGCTGCCGGTGCTCGCGTGGCGAGCGGGTCCGTGCGCCGCCGGGCGCAGCTGGCGTGGTTGAGGCCGGATCTCCGTTTTGAGGAGTTGCGGGGCAACATCGGTACCCGCCTCCGCAAGATCCCACCGGGTGGCGCCATAGTGGTCGCCATGGCGGCGCTCGCCCGCCTCGGCCTGGAGGATCGGGCAACTCACGTCTTCTCGGCCACCGAGATGCTCCCTCAGGTCGGTCAGGGTGCCATCGCCGTCTGCTGCCGTGCGGACGACACCGCTCTACTGTCTCGTCTCGCAGCGATGGACGATGCCGCCACCAGGGCTGAGGTCGAGTGTGAGCGGGCGTGGTTGGCTTGCGTCGGCGGGGGCTGCGACTCGCCGGTCGGCGCGTTCGCACGAGCCGGCTCCGGTGGCGAGCTCCACCTCGAGGCGATGATCGCGTCGCTCGACGGCCACGTGCTGGTCCGCCGGGCCCAGACGGGATCAGAGCCCGAGGCGCTCGGCCGGGCGCTCGCGGCCGAGATGCTCGACCGGTGTGGCGGGCGGGCGCTTCTCGAGCCGCACCACCTCAAGGGAGCCGCATCGTGACCGTCTACCTGGTGGGCGCAGGACCCGGAGATGCCGGCTTGCTGACGCTGCGGGGGGCGGAGTTGCTCAGGCGGGCGGACGCCGTGGTCTACGACCGCCTCGTCCATCCAAGCCTGCTTCACCTTGTGCCGCCTGGTGCCGAGCTGCATGATGCCGGCAAGCGACCCGGAGGGCGGGTGAGCCAGGACGCCATCAACGATCTCCTCGTCGACCTGGGCCGGCGCTGCTCGGTGGTGGTGCGCCTCAAGGGTGGGGACCCCCTGATCTTCGGCCGCGGGGGAGAGGAGACGCTCGCCCTGCAAGCCGCCAACCTTCCCTTCGAGATTGTTCCCGGCGTCTCGGCGATGAACGGGGTCTTGGCGTACGCCGGCATCCCGCTCACGCATCGAGGCCTCTCGACGGGTTTCACGGTCGTGACCGGTCATGGCGCAGACGGCACTGCCTCCGGTGGTCCGGTACCGGTCGACTGGGACGCGCTGGCCCGAGTCGGCGGCACGATCGTCATCCTGATGGGGGTCGAGCACCGGGCGGAGATCTCGCGGCGCCTGATCGCCGGCGGCAAGCCATCGTCCATGCCCGTCGCCGTCATCGAGCATGGCACGCTCCCAAACCAGCGCACACTGCGGACGACGCTCGGTGCACTCGGTGCGACCGATGCGCAGGCGCCGGCGACCGTGGTCGTCGGCGAGGTCGCCGCGCTCGACCTCGCCTGGTTCACGTCACGCCCGCTGTTCGGTTGGACGGTGGCGATCACCCGCACGCGTGACCAGGCGTCGCAGCTCGCGGTGGCGCTGGCGGAGCGGGGAGCCGTGCCCGTGGAGGTACCCACTATCGCGGTCGTCGATCCCGCCGATGGTGGAGTGGCGCTGCGCTCGGCCGCCGGCCGGCTGGGCTCGTACTCCTGGGTGGTGTTCACGTCGATCAACGCAGTGGGTCGCCTGCTGGCCGAGGTTCACGATGCCCGGGCGTTCGGGGACGCCAAAGTGGCGGCCATCGGGGACGGGACGGCCCGGGCGCTGGCCGAGCGAGGGATCGTCGCTGACCTCGTGCCCGGCCAGTTCGTAGCCGAGGCGCTCGCCGATGCGTTCCCTGCCCCCGTGCCGGTATCGCCCGGCGGTCAGCGGGAGCGGGTCCTCCTGCCACGCGCGGCGGTCGCCCGCGACGTGCTGCCGCGGGCGCTTGCAGCCAAGGGCTACGAGATCGACATCGTGGAGGCGTACCGGACCGTCCGGCCCACAGCGACTCCAGCGATGATCGAGTCGGTGAGCTCGGCCGACGCCGTGATGTTCTCGTCGTCGTCCACGGTCACGGGCTGGATCGAGCTGCTCGGGACCGAGCGGCTGCCTCCCGTCGTCGCGTGCATCGGCCCGATCACGGCGGCCACGGCTCGGGAGGCCGGCATCGAGGTCACGGTGGAGGCGAGCGAGCACTCCATCGGAGGGCTCGTGGACGCCCTTGTCACCTATGCGGCCACCGTCGGCCGGCCATCTGAGGCCACGCCGACTGACCGATCTCACTGAACGCATCGGCCGAGCCGCTGGTCGCGGCGCCAGCAGCCATCGGTCGACCTAGTCTCGGCGCATGCCATCTCCCAACGACGCGTTCTCGGGCAGCGGCTTTCCCACCCGGCGGATGCGGCGGCTACGCCGCAGCGGAGCGCTCCGCCGTCTCACCGCAGAAACCCACGTCTCCCCCGACGACCTCGTCGCCCCCCTCTTCGTCCGCCAAGGCATCGACGAACCGCAGCCGATCGCCTCGTTGCCCGGTGTCGTGCAGCACACGGTGGAGTCCGTCGTCATCGAGGCCAAGCGCCTCGCCTCGCTCCAGATCCCGGCGCTCATCTTGTTCGGCGTCCCGCTCGTCCGCGACGCCGTAGGGTCAGCCGCCTCCGATCCCGATGGCGTCGTCCAGCGGGCGCTGTCGAGTATCCGCGACGCCGTCGGCGACGAGCTTGTCGTGATGGCGGACCTGTGCCTCGACGAGTACACCGACCACGGTCACTGCGGGATCGTCCGTGACGATGGCACCGTCGACAACGACGCCACGTTGGAGCGATACGGGGAGGTGGCGGTCGCGCAGGCGCGAGCCGGCGCTGGGGTCGTGGCGCCGAGCGGGATGATGGACGGCCAGGTGGCGGCGATCCGCCGGTCGCTCGATTCCACCGGCTTCGAGGAGACAGCCATCCTCGCCTACTCGGCGAAGTACGCGTCGGCGTTGTACGGGCCGTTTCGTGACGCGGTGGACGTGACGATCGTCGGCGGCGGTGACCGGCGCGCGTACCAGCAGGACTCCCGCAACGCTCGGGAGGCTCTCGCCGAAGTGCGTCTCGACATCGCCGAAGGCGCCGACATGGTGATGGTGAAGCCAGCGCTGGCGTACCTCGACATCATCTCGTCGGTGCGAGCTGCCGTCGACGTCCCGGTCGGGGCGTATCACGTGAGCGGTGAGTACGCCATGGTGAAGGCGGCCGCGGAGCGCGGTTGGATCGACGGCGACGCCGTGGCGCTCGAGCACCTCGGGGCGATCAAACGGGCGGGCGCGTCCTTCATCCTGACGTACTTCGCCGCCGCCGCTGCCGAGGCGCTCGGTGCCTGAGGAGGGCGGTCCTGCCGGCCCCGGGCGCACCAGCGCGGAGCTGTTCGAGCGTGCCAGCCGGGTGATCCCCGGTGGCGTGAACTCGCCGGTCCGGGCGTTCGGGTCGGTCGGAGGGACGCCCTACTTCGTGGACCACGCAAAGGGAGCGTTCGTCACCGATGCTGACGGCAACACCTACCTGGACTACGTGCAGTCGTGGGGGGCATCTCTGCTCGGTCACGCCGATCCCGGCGTGACCGAGGCGATCGCCCATGCTGCCGAGCGCGGGACGTCCTACGGTGCCCCGACCGAGGGCGAGGTCCGGCTGGCAGAGGCGCTCACGGCAGCCGTCGACGGTATGGACCTGGTGCGCCTCGTGTCGTCTGGGACCGAGGCGACGATGACGGCGGTCCGCCTTGCCCGGGGAGCGACCGGCCGCGACACGATCCTCAAGTTCGCCGGCTGCTACCACGGTCATTCCGACGGGTTGCTCGCAGCTGGAGGCAGTGGCGTGGCGACTCTCGGCCTTGCCGGATCGGCCGGCGTGCCGGCTGGCGCGATCGCCGGCACGATCGTCGCTCCGTACAACGTCGTACCCGAGCTCGACGAGTCGGTGGCCTGCGTCATCGTCGAACCCGTGGCAGCGAACATGGGCCTCGTGGAGCCCGCCCACGGCTTCCTGGAAAGCTTGCGGGCGGCCTGTGACGATGTCGGGTCGCTGCTGATCTTCGACGAGGTGATCACGGGCTTCCGCCTCCGCAATGGCAGCATCGCCGACATCGTCGGAGTGCGCCCGGACCTGTGGACCTTCGGCAAGGTGATCGGCGGGGGCTTGCCGCTCGCTGCCCTTGGTGGTCGTCGCGAGCTCATGGAGCAACTCGCCCCTCTCGGACCCGTGTACCAAGCGGGCACGCTGTCCGGTAACCCGCTGGCGACGGCAGCCGGGCTCGCCGTGCTGGAGCGTCTCTCACCGGAACGCTTCGACGACCTCGCCGACCGGGTCGGTCGCCTCGCGGCCGGGTTGTGCGGGGCGATCTCGTCAGCCGGGTTGCCAGTTCAAGTGCCGGTGTACCGGACGCTGTTCGCCATCTTCTTCACCGACGACCCCGTGCGGGACTACGACGGAGCGGAAGCCGCTGCCACCGCCGGGCTGTACGCGCCGTTCTTCCACGCCATGCTCGCCCGCGGGGTGGCGCTGGCGCCGAGTGGGTACGAGGTGGGTTTCTGTTCGATGGCGCACAGCGATGCCGACATCGAGCGCACCGTGGAAGCCGCCGGCGAAGCGGCTCGTGAGGTGGTGGCGGGTCGTTCCTGACGCCCGTTGCCGCGTCGGTGTCACGCTCAGTTTGCACAGTGCAGAGTTTCGGTGACAGCGGCCAGCCAAATCCCGGCAGGGCCCGCGTCGGTGTCACGCTCAGTTTGCACAGTGCAGAGTTGCGGTGACAGCGGCCGGCCAAATGCCGGCAGGGCCCGCGTCGGTGTCACGCTCAGTTCGCACAGTGCAGAGTTTCGGTGACAGCGGCCGGCCAAATGCCGGCAGGGCCCGCGTCGGTGTCACGCTCAGTTCGCACAGTGAGCCGGATGCCGACCGCTGTGGCATGTGCACCCCCTTTGTCGAGAGACGTCGCCGCCGTTTACCGGCAAATCAAGTGGGGCGAGGAGCCTGGCCGTCCCAGCTCGGTAGGGACACCACCATACGGGTGCCGCCGGCTGGCCCCGTGGGCGACACGGCCTGCACGGTCCCACCCATCGCCCGCACCAGCTCGGCCACGATCGCCAGTCCGAGTCCCGAACCTCGGGCCGCAGCACCGTCGGCCTGGTAGAAACGCTCGAAGACCCTCGACAGGTCCCCCGGCGCGATGCCGGCGCCGTCGTCCTCCACCAGAATCGTGGCTCCGGGCCGGTTGCTCCATGCCGGGATCGGCCCCGCCAGCACGCTCACGGTCACGGCCGTCGAGGCGAACACGAGAGCGTTCTCAACGAGGTTGGCGATCACCTGGCCGAGCCGGTCGGGGTCGGCGGCAGCGACGACCGAAGGACCGTGCTCCGACACGGCGGCGCTCAACGTGACGCCACGTGAGGAAGCCCTCGGCAAGAAACCCTCCACCGTTCTCCCCACCACATCCCCCACGTCAGTCGGCCCGATGCGAAGCGACAGCTGGGACAGCTCGAGCCGGGCGAGATCGAGCAGATCCGCCACGAGCCGCTCCAGGCGCCGCGACTCCGACACGATGACGCCGGCTGCCTTCGCCGTGTCCGGGGCGACTCCCTCTTCGATGGCCTCGGCGTACCCGCGGATCGAGGTGAGCGGGGTTCGCAGATCGTGCGAGACGGACAGCAACATCTGCCGCTCGTGGTCACGGGTGCTCTCGAGACGCGCCGCCATCGTGTTGATCGACTCCGCCAGAGAGACGAGCTCGGGGATGTCGCCGCTGCTGGTGGTAACCCGCGCACTCAGCTCGCCGCCCGCGACCCGGCTGGTCACGACCGTCGCATCGACGAGCGGTCTCGTGATCCGCTGGCTGAGCCAGAGGGCGATACCGGCGGCGCCGAGGAGCGTGAGGCCGGCCACGAGGACGAAGTAGAGCCAACTCGGTCCGAGGCTCCCGACGGTACGCGTGAGCAGCACAGCGGTGTGGCTGCCGGTTGGCAGCACGGGAACGAGCAGCGAGCTGACCGACGTCGGTACGGCGGCGAAGGCCGTGCTCCCTTGCCAGCCGGAGATGGGCTGTCCAGCGGCGAGCTGGCTGCCGTTGAGCGCGTTCGGCGACAACCCGGCCGGGAGCGGTGTCGTGACGACTCCGCCGCCCGAGACGAAGATGATCTCGCCGCCTTCGAGCTTGAGTACCCGGTTCACGACCTCGACCACTCGCGCCGTCCGCACTTCGTTGGCGGCTTGGGCGAACACCGTCGCCTGCTGCAGGAGCTGTCGCGAGGCGTCGGTGCGAGCCGTTCGGCGCGTGACGATGAGCGTGCCGAAGCCGGCTACGACGAGCGCCCCGGCGACGAGGCCGACCAGCACGAGCACGAGGCGTTTCCTCATGGCGGTGTCACTTCCTCAGCTCAGCCGGGGCGTCCGCCTACCCGAGGCGGTAGCCGACGCCTCTCAGGGTGGTGAGCGGGAGGTCGGGGCCGAGTTTCTTGCGGAGCTGGGCGATGTGCACGTCGACGGTTCGCTCGTCGCCGTACCAGCCGCTGCCCCAGGCTCCGTCGAGGAGTTGCTGGCGGCTCAACACGAAGCCCCGATTCGCAGCCAGCCACGCCAGCAGATCGAACTCGCGTGTCGTGAGCTGCACGAGCTGGCCATCGGCACGGACTTCTCTCCGGTCGAGGTCGATGACGACGTTGCCGATCTCGACGGTCGCCTGCTGGGTGGGGGAACGCTCTGTTCGTCTGAGCACGGCGCGGACGCGGGCCACGAGCTCGCGCGGTGAGAAGGGCTTCGTGAGGTAGTCGTCAGCGCCGAGCTCTAGCCCGAGGACTCGGTCGATCTCGTCGTCCCGGGCGGTGAGGAACAGCAAGGGGAGGTCGCTCTCGGCTCTGACAGTGCGACAGACATCGTACCCGTCGCGGTCGCCTGGGAGGCCTATGTCGAGGATCACCATGCGCGGGCGCTCCTGCCGGATGAGCTCGAGGCCGCGGTCGGCGTCCCCGGCCGTCAACACACGCCAGCCCTCTCGGCGGAGGTACAGGTCGACGAGGTCGGCGATGTTGCCGTCATCCTCGATGACGATGATCGTGCCAGTCTCTGTCACCGCCAGGTCTCCTCGTCTGTCGGGTGCGGTTGTGCCTCAGCCTCGCGCCGGCAAGCCCAGCGAGGCGGGACGATGCCCTCCTCACTGGGCTCGGGCTCGAGCCGGAGTGCGGTGCGGTCTCGCTCAGCTGCTGGCGGAAGACGCCGCCGGGGCTCGCGCCCACACGACGAGGGCATTGCCGCCGGCACCCTGGGCAAGGACGACGCGGTCACCGGACTTCAGCTGCGACTCCGGGAGACCCGGGAATCTCGTGGACGAGGTGATCGTGGCGCTGACGGTCGGGCCGTCAGGCCGGACGATCGAGATCGACGTGGACGAGTCCGACTTGAGCGAGCCCTTGTCGATGTCCAGGGTCTTGTAGCCCTGGGCGGTGTCGACGATCAAGTTGGCGTGGACGGTGTGGAGAACCAGCCAGATGACGTCCTGGCGAAGCTGGCCCCGGCTCACGTTGGCTCCACCGAGGATCGTCGAGGAGGCGCTCGCCGCGCTCGCCGTACTCAACTGCGCCGAGGGTGCCGGGGCCGGCGCGGCCGACGGCGTGGTGGCCATGGCGACTCCGCCGGCGGCGAGCGCGATCACGACGGCTCCACCGGTCATAGCGAGCAGCCTGGCCTTCAGTGAGTGCTTGGACTGCATGGTTTCTCTCCTCCTACCTGGCAAGGCCAGGATCGTTCGTTGGTGATCTCAATTCCAAACCTCTGGCGTGATGTGGTCGTGAGCGAACTGTTAGGGCTGTGTTAGCCGTGGGCGGGAACGAGCCGGTAATCGCCTCACCGTTCGATCGCCTCCGGCACCGCTTGGGCCGGCCGTCGCCGGGACCCGAGCCGGTACCGTGTCGGACGATGCCGTCGGAAACCACGTGATCGCCACCGAGGACCTTGCCGCCGGCTCCACGTCACTGCTGGTCGGGCTCGATGTCACGTTCGTGCCGGGCGATCCGCCTCGGGCCGGCAGCTACGCCGTGTTCCGGGCGGGCGGCACCGAACGTTCTGGTGCCGTCGACGACCAGCTGGCGGCTCTCGGCGAGCTGGGCAGCATCGAGCTCGTCCTTCCGGCCGGCAAGTCCGTTCGCCGGAGGCGCGTCACCGCCGCCCTCCTGCCCACTGCGACCGCGCTCCCGCTCTTGCTCGACCTCGAAGACACTCCGGCCACGACGTCTTCAGCGAGGATCTGGAGTGCCGTACTGACCGCAGGCATCGGCTTGATCGCCAGGGGCCGCCTCCATCCGGCCGTGAGCTCGAGCGGTGCCGATACGTGGCGTGCCGGCCCGCTCGACCCTGCCGACCACCGGCTCGCAGACGAGCTCGGGGCCGCCATGCCGCCGCTCGCGCATGCGGTCCCACTGGCGTCCTCCGGGCCGCTCAGGGTGCACTCGGTGGAGTGGCTCGTCAGGGCGGCCTGGGACGCACTCGCCGACACGCTGCCGCGGACTTCAGCAGCTGCAACGGCCAGCGGTTCGGCAATGTTCGCCGCTACGGAGGCGACGCCGGCGACCGGGCTGCGCTCCTGGCTCGCCGAGGCATCTGCCGGTCTCGACGGCGGGGCGAGCTTCGCCCTGCGCATCCAGCTCGGCGATTCCATCGAGCCTCAGTCGAGGGGCGCGCTCCAGATCACCAGCACGGCCGATCCGAGCCTCGTCGTGGACGCTGCCGACTTGTTCTCCATGCCGGCGGCCGTGCTCGCCCGCTTTGGCGCCGACACCGAGCGCGATCTCCTACTGGCGCTCCGCCGCGGCGCAAGAGCCTGGCGACCGATCGGCTCCCTCCTCAGCCAACGTGTCCCGGATTCGCTCCCGCTCGACGACGACCTGCTCGCCGAGCTCATCCTCGACGGCGCGAGCGAGCTCGAGAGCGCCGGCATCTCGGTGCTGTGGCCGGCCGAGCTGCTCACCGGCGGGCTTGCCCTCCGGGCGGCTGTCACGCCGGTTCCGGCCGCAGTGGTGGCGGCGGGCTTGGATCTCGGGGCACTGCTCGAGTTCAGGTTCGAGCTGACCGTCGGCGGCGAGGCACTCAGTGCTGAAGAGATCGACCTGCTTGCCGAAGCAAAGCGCGGCCTGGTCCGGATCCGAGGTCGCTTCATCGCCGTAGATGCCGCCATGATCGCCAAGGCCCAGGCGCGCCAGGCGCGGCGGATCACGGCAGCCGAAGCCCTCGGCGCGTTGCTCGGCGGGAAGCTGGAGGTTGACGGTGAGCTCGTCGACGTCGTCACCGACGGTCCGGTAGCCGAACTGGCCGACCGGCTCCGGGGCCTGTCGGCGGGCGCACTGGAGGGACTCTCGCCACCCGAAGGTCTCATCGCCGAGCTGAGGCCGTACCAGATGCGCGGCGTGACCTGGCTCGTGGGCATGTGCGAGCTCGGCCTCGGCGGCTGCCTCGCCGACGACATGGGGCTCGGCAAGACGGTCCAAGTGATCGCTCTCCACCTGCACCGCCACGGCGAATCGGCTCGAGGTCGAGGCGGCGAACGAGACGCGCCTACCCCGACGCTCGTCGTCTGCCCGACGTCGCTGCTCGGCAACTGGGAGCGTGAGCTGCAGAAGTTCGCCCCCACGGTGCCGGTGCGCCGCTTCCACGGTGGAGACCGTCATCTCGACGATCTCGCCACCGGCGAGGTCGTGCTCACCACGTACGGCATCTTGAGGAGGGAGAGGGTGGCGCTGGGGGAGGCGGGTTTTGAGCTGGTGGTCGCCGACGAGGCACAACACGCGAAGAACCCGCTCTCCGATACGGCGAAGGCGCTTCGTTCCGTGCCCGCCCAGGCGAGGGTCGCCCTCACCGGGACGCCGGTCGAGAACCGGCTGACCGAGCTGTGGTCGATCCTCGACTGGACGACGCCGGGGCTCCTCGGGCCGCTCGAGCGCTTCCGGCGGACCGTCGCCGTCGCAATCGAGCGCAACCGTGACGCCGAGGCGACCGATCGCTTGTCGAACGCCGTTCGGCCCTTCGTGCTTCGCCGGCGCAAGACCGATCCGGCGATCGCGCCGGACCTCCCCGAACGAACCGTTACGGACCTCGCCGTGCCGCTCACGACCGAGCAGGTCTCGCTCTACGAGGCCGAGGTCCGCGAGGCGCTCGAGGCGATCGCCAAGAAGGACGGGATCGCTCGCCAGGGCCTAGTGCTCCGTCTGCTCACCGTGCTGAAGCAGATCTGCAACCACCCGGCTCAGTACCTGCATCAGCCGGGGCCACTGCCGGGCCGCTCGGGCAAGCTGGTTGCCCTGGAGGAATTGCTCGACGTCATCGTGGGGGCCGGCGACTCGGTCCTCGTCTTCAGCCAATTCGTGGAGATGTGCTCCCTCATCGAGGCCCACCTCGCCACGCTCCGGATCCCGACGCTGTTCCTCCACGGCGGCGTGCCAGCCCGCAAGCGTGACGAGATGGTGGCGAACTTCCAGGCCGGCGCCGTCCCGGTGTTCCTCCTGTCGCTCAAAGCCGGCGGCGTCGGCCTCAACCTCACGCAGGCGACGCACGTCATCCACTACGACCGCTGGTGGAACCCTGCCGTCGAGGACCAGGCGAGCGACCGGGCGCACCGCATAGGCCAGCGGCGAGCGGTGCAGATCCACCGGCTCGTGTGCGAAGGCACCCTCGAGGACCGGATCGCCGCGCTCCTCGAAGCCAAGCGTTCCCTCGCCGAATCCGTCGTCGGCCAAGGTGAGGCGTGGATCGGCGACCTGAGCGACGCGGAGCTGGCGGCGCTCGTGCGTCTCGGGACCGCCGGCGGTGACCCATGAGCTGGTACCCGCCCAAGCCCAAGCGCCGGCCCGGCTCCGGTCCTTGGCGCTCTGCCGGCAAACGCCCGTTTGGCGCCACCTGGTGGGGCAAAGCGTGGGTGGACGCACTCGAGCAGCGTGCCCGGCTCGATCCGAACCGGCTGCCGCGAGGCCGTACCTATGCCCGGACTGGCGCAGTCGGCGACCTTGAGATCGGGCTCGGACAGATCGTGGCTGCCGTGCAGGGCTCCCGGGCCAAGCCGTACAAGGTGACCGTGAGGGTGCGGGCGTACACCCCGCAGGAGTGGGAGCGGACCCTGGCGGCGCTCGCGAGCCAGGTGGGGCACCTCGCCGCCTTGCTCGACGGGGAGCTGCCGCCCGGCGTCGCTGACGACCTCGCCGCCGCCGGGCTCGACCTGTTGCCGGTGGCGGGCGAGGTGCAGCCGCGCTGCTCGTGCCCGGACTGGGCCGAGCCGTGCAAGCACTCGGCGGCCGTGTGCTACCTCGTGGCGGACACTCTCGATGCCGACCCGTTCCAGCTCTTCGTGTTGCGAGGAAAGGAGCGTGAGTCGCTGCTGGCTGGCCTTCGCGCTCGCCGAGCGGCGGCGATCGCGGCCAATGCGGCAGCACCCGGCGCGTCCGGAACCGCTGGCCGTGTGAGTGGCGGGGGTATCGAACCGGACGTTTCGGCGTCGTGGGGGCAGGATGCCGGCGTGGGCGCCAAGCAGGCCTGGGAGCGGTGGGCTGCGAGCCACTCCGACGGGCTGCAGAGCCAGCTTCATCCGACGATCCCGGCAGTCCCCCTTCCGCCGGCCAAGCCGGGACGGCCGACCGTCCTGGCGACCGATCCGCCGGAAGGATCGGGGCTCACCGCGGACGCGCTGCTGGGCCTCGCCGCCGACGCCGTACAACGCGCTTGGGAGATCGCCCACGGCGAGCGGAGCACCGGGCTCGAACTGAGCGCCGGTCAGGACCTCGCCCGGCGGGCTGCAGCGACGCTGGCGCACGGCTCGACCACTCACGACCTGCCTGAGCTCGCCCGCGCCGCCGGCATCCCAGCCCGCGAGCTCTTGCGGCAGGCGCTCGCCTGGCGGGACGGCGGACCGGAGGGCTTGGCGGTGCTGCTCGAGACCTGGGACCCACCGGCCGCAGCCATGGCGGGCGCCCGCGACCTGCTCGGCCAGCCCGCGACCATCCGCCGCAACCGGGCCACGATCGAGGATCGCCAGCTACGGTTGGGCCGGGACGGGCGTTGGTACCCGTACCGCCGCGCAGGTCGGGCTGGCTCGGCTTGGGACCCTGATGGCCTCCCGATCGACGAGGGCGATCACGACCGGTGAGGTTCAGCCTCGCAGTGAGCGCCTGACCTCGAGCTTCTTCGAGACCCCAGCTGCGCCTTTGTACAGCAGCTCTGCCGGCCCCAGCTCGTCGGGCCGGCAGAGGTTCGCCATGACCCGGAGAACCGTCGACATGAGCGGCTTGGAGTACATCCCGGCGCCGACCATCCCACGCATGAGCGTCGGGTTGCCGATCACCTTCACAAAACCTCGCGCCACCGCGTAGTACCGCCCGTACTCGGATTGCAGCCGCTGCTCGTAGGCCTCGAGGGTGTATCGGTCCGGCCGCTCCAAGACGTTGGCGATTGTGTCGGCAGCAAATCGCCCCGTCTCGTAGCCATAGGCGATTCCCTCGCCGTTGAAGGGGTTGATGGCACCGATGGCGTCGCCCGTCATCACGAAGTCGCCGCCCACCCGGGGGCCTACAGCCAGCCCCATCGGCAGCCGGCCACCCGTCGGGACGCTGCAGGCGGTCGAGGGGGAGATGCACCAGGACTTCGGGGCGAAGTCGACGAACTGCTCCAGCAACTTGGTCGTGTTGAGGCCCTTCCAGCGCTCCGTCGTGGACAGCAGGCCGATACCGACGTTCACCCGCCCGTCGCCGAGGGGGAAGATCCAGCCGTAGCCGGGCACGACGTTGCCCTCGCGGTCACGGATGTCGAGGTGGGACTCGATGAACGCGTCGTCGTGGCGCGGTGACCGGAAGTAGCCCCGGATCGCCATGCCTTGGGGGTAGGACTTGTTCCTCGAGGCGCCGAGCGCCCGCCCGAACCGGGACAGCGAACCGTCGGCCACGATGACGTACTTCGCGTGGACCTCGGTGCGGGTGCCCCGGTCCTTGTCGACGACGATGGCGCCGCCGGCGCGGCGGGTGGTCGTGCCGGTCGCGCCGGCGGGGCCGTCTGCGGTCCCGCCGGCGGTGCCGTCTGCGGTGCCGTCTGCGGAACCGTCTGCGGGCCTGGTCTCCAGCGGGGCGACCGCTTCGGCTCCCTGCCAGACAGTGGCACCCGCCTTCTCGGCCTGCTCGCAGACGAGCCCGTCGAGATCGAACCGGGTCACCGTGTACCCGTAGGACGGGTAGTCGGGGTGCGCGGGCCACGACATCTCGAACTCCCGGCCGAACGCGACCGAGCGGAGGCCGGTGTGCCGGTGACGGCCGGCGAGCGCGCTCTCCAGGCCCATGTCCTGGAGCTGGCGGACCGACCTCGGGGTCAGGCCGTCGCCGCAGGTCTTCTCGCGGGGGAAGTGCTTCTTCTCGATGCACAGGACGTCGACGCCACGGTCCGCGAGCCAGTACGCCGCTGCCGAGCCGCTCGGGCCGCCGCCAACCACGAGGACGTCGCAGCGGTGCTCGGCGGGGCGGGGTGGGTGGAGTCCTTCGGGCTTCGCCACAACTCGAATATTAGGGGAGCGAGGCGGGGGATCCGGGCTCGCCACGGGAGCAGGCCGACCGCGTAGTGTGGCCGGTGCTCGGCACGCGCTGAGCGAAGGAGGAGCGAAGGAGCCGGGACATGGCCGCGCTTTCGAGCAACCACTCCGGCGGAGGGCAGGACCGCCGCCCGACGAGACACGCCGCCGGCAGGCTCAAGGGCGGGCTCACCATCGGGCTGAGCGTCGCGACGCTCATGGCGACGGCGGCACCGGCGGGGGCGGCGAGCACCTGGTCGGTGACCGCCATCTCGCCCGCGCCCCCCTACGCGCTGAGGAGCGAGATCGCCGGGATCTCATGCCCGTCGCCGGCGCTGTGCGTGGCGGTCACCCAGAACGGTGAGATCCTGACGTCGACCGACCCGACCTCGAGCGGCACCTGGGAAGCGGCGCATGTCGATGGCAACCGTAGCTTCGACGCCGTGTCGTGCCCGTCGACGAAGCTGTGCGTGGCCGTGGACGATCACGGCAGCGTCGCCACCTCCACCAGCCCGGTGGCTGGAGCTTGGGTGCTCGCGGCCGACGGTTTCGTCGGAACCGCGATCTCGTGCCCGACCACGAAGCTGTGCGTGGCGGGGGCCGGCGGGTCGATCTACACGTCGGCGGCGCCGGCGGGCGGCCCGAGCGCCTGGTCGGGGGTAGCCGTCGACGGCCCGCGGTACATCGCCTCGTTGTCCTGCCCATCGAAGTCGCTGTGCGTAGCGGGTGACGACGACGGCAACGTGCTCGATTCGGTGGATCCGGAGGCGGGGGAGTGGTCGGTCACGCCGGTCGACGGGACTGACCCCGTGACGGCGATGTCCTGCCTGGCCAGCTCGCGTTGCACCGGGACGGATCTGAACGGCGACGTGCTGACCTCCACGGCTCCCACCGGCGGGACGAGCGCCTGGACGGTCACGCAGGTCGACACGTCCGGCGGGCACGCAGTGGCGCTCGAATCGATGGCGTGCCCCACCAAGACACTGTGCGTAGCCGGCGACGTCGAGGGCGACGTGGTGACGTCGGCGCACCCATGGGCGACCAAGCCCGCCTGGGTGGTCACTGACCTCGGGGTGGCGCCCATCTACTCGATCGCCTGCGCATCCGCGACCGCATGCGCCGGCGGCGACGCCGCCGGGGACGTCGTGGCGTCGGCCAGCCCGGCCGGAGGATCGAGCGCCTGGGTCGTCACGACAGGAACCGACGACACGTACCCGATCGATGCGATGTCGTGCGCCAAGGCGACGCTGTGCGCCGGGGTCGACTGGTTCGGGGACGTCATCACCTCGATCAACCCGACCGGCGGCGCCGGCGCCTGGACCGTCCGCAGCATCGATGTCCATTCTGGCGAGTACTACGAGCTCACCGGCGTCTCCTGCCCGGCGTCGACCCTGTGCGTGGCGGTGGACGCGCTCGGCGAAGCGCTCACCTCGACCGCTCCGGCGGATGCGGCGCAGCCGTGGTCAACCGTCGGCATCGCCGAGGGGCGGACACTCACCGGGATCTCCTGCCCGTCGAAGCGACTCTGCGTCGCCGTCGACGGTGACGGCGACATCGTCACTTCGACGAACCCGGCGGCGGGGTCGAAAGCCAAGTGGGTCATGGACGACTTCGTCGACCCGGCCGGCGATATCGCGGCCATCTCCTGCGCCAGCCCGACGATGTGCGTCGCCGTTGACTACCGCGGCGATGTGCTGACCTCGAGCGACCCGACCGGCGGAGCCAGCGCCTGGGTGGTGGCCACGGGTGCCGATACGAGCGCGCTCGACTCGGTGTCGTGCCCGAGCACCAAGCTGTGCGTGGCCGCGGACGCCGATGGCGGCGTGATCACGTCCACCGACCCGACCGGCGGCGCCGGCGAATGGGCCCGGACGGACGTGGACGGCGACAACTACCTGTTCACCGTCTCCTGTGCCGGCGCCAAAGCGTGCACCGCCGGTGACGACGAGGGTGATGTCGTGACCTCGGCCGACCCCGTGGGCGGCTCAGGCGCGTGGACGGCGACAAACGTCGACGGCAACAATTGGGTGCTGGGCCTGTCGTGCCCGACCTCCACGATGTGCGCGGGCGGCGACAATGCCTACGACGTGTTGACGAGCTCGTCAGCTGCCGCGCTCCGAGCAGCCGGGAACCGGGCCTGACCGAAGAAACCCCGCCTCTGATGTGACCGGCCGCGAAGGCGCGTGGTAGAACCGACCGCGCCATGGGCAGCCTGGACAGCTACCTTCCCATCTTCTTCATGATCGTGCTCGGCGCCGCCTTCGCGGGGCTTTCGCTCGTCGCGTCCAAACTCCTCGCCCCCCAGCGGCCGACTGCCGCCAAAGAGGCGCCGTACGAGTGTGGGATCGTGCCCGAACATGAGCCTGCCAAGCGGTTCCCCGTGCGCTTCTACCTCGTGGCGATGATCTTCATCGTCTTCGATATCGAGGTGATCTTCCTGTTCCCATGGGCGGTCGTGGCGGGGCAGCTCGGGCGTTTTGGCCTGGCGGAGATCGTCGTGTTCGCCGCCGCCGTGTTCATCTCCTTCGTCTACCTGATCTCGAATGGAGCCTTGGACTGGGGCCCGATCAAGCGGGTACAGCCAATAGGGTCCGAGGCTCGGACTGCGGCGTCCACCGTCCGGCGGGTCCCCCCAGCGGGGCCGCGCGGCCCGGCCGGCGCCCCGGGTGACGACGTCGAGCCGATCGAACCTGCGCCTGCTGCCGGCTCGCCCGGCGGCGAAGCCGCCTGAGGCGAGGAGGCGAGACATGGGACTCGAGAACGTCCCGCACAACTTCCTCACCGGCCGCATCGAGGACCTCGTCCAGTGGGCGAGGAAATCGAGCGTCTGGCCGGCGACGTTCGGCCTGGCTTGCTGCGCCATCGAGATGATGTCGGCAGGCGCAGCGGACTTCGATCTCGCGCGTTTCGGCATGGAGGTGTTCCGGGCCTCGCCCCGCCAGGCTGACCTGATGGTCGTTGCCGGCCGCGTCTCGCAGAAGATGGCACCTGTCCTCCGCCAGGTCTACGACCAGATGGTCGAGCCGAAGTGGGTCATCTCCATGGGGGTGTGCGCGTCGTCGGGTGGCATGTTCAACAACTACGCCATCGTGCAGGGCGTCGACCAGATCGTGCCGGTCGACGTCTACGCGCCGGGCTGCCCGCCCGGGCCGGAGACGCTCATTCACGCGATCCTCACGCTGCACGAGAAGATCCGTACGGGCGACCTCATGCGCCGGCCGTCCGAGGGGATCGGCGAAGGCATCCGGGTGAGCGAGCCGGTGCCCGGCTGGGTCCAGCCTGGCGAGTCGCCTGTCCACCTGGGGACCCCGCGTTGACCGACCTTTCCGATCTCGCCACGCTGCCCTCAGTAGCGGGTCAGCCGCTGACGACAGCCCGCGGCATCGTCGTCATTCACCCGAGCCGCGACGCCTACCTCGGCGTCGCCGGCGACCTTCATGACGTCGGGTTCGACCTGTGTTCCGATCTGTGTGCCGTCGACTACTTGCGGCACCCCGGCCGGGATCTGCCGCCGGGTGTCGAAGGCGAGCGTTTCGAGGTCGTCGTGAACCTCACGTCCCTCGCTCGCCGGCAGCGGGTGCGGATCCGCATCCAGGTGCCCGAGAGCGATCCCAGCCTGCCGAGCCTCGTCGGCCTGTACCCCGGGACCGAGGCCATGGAGCGGGAGGCCTACGACATGTTCGGCATCGTCTTCCGGGGTCACCCTGATCTCACCCGGATCCTGATGCCCGACGACTGGGAAGGGCACCCGCTGCGCAAGGACTACTCCGTCGGCCGAGTGCCGGTGCAATTCAAGGAAGCTCCGGGCCCGCGATGACTGATCAAGAGAACGCCCGCCCGACCATCGCCGATCACGACACGGGCATCCTCCGGCTCCCTGAAGACGTCGTGCTGGACCCTGGAGGCCTCGGCGACGATTTCGGTGAGGACGAGCCCATGATCATCAACATGGGGCCGCAGCACCCGTCGACCCACGGTGTGCTCCGGATCGTCCTGGAGCTCGAAGGCGAGACCGTCCTTCGCTCCAAGCCCGTCATCGGCTACCTGCACACCGGGATGGAGAAGACCGGCGAGGAGCTCACCTACGTGCAAGGGGCGACGAACGTCACCCGGATGGACTACCTCGCGCCGCTCCACAACGAGCTCGTGTACTCGCTCGCGGTCGAAGAGCTCCTCGATATCGAGATTCCTCCACGGGCCACATGGATCCGGATGCTCATGTGCGAGCTGAACCGCATCTCGTCTCATGTCATGTGGACTGCCACGAACGGCATGGACCTCGCATCCACCTCGATGATGATCTACGGGTTCCGCGAGCGGGAGATGATCCTGTCGTTCTTCGAGAAGACGACCGGCTTGCGGATGAACCACAACTACATCCGCCCTGGCGGCGTCGCCGCCGACTTGCCGGACGGATGGGAGGACGACGTCGCCGCCATCATCGACACGATCCCGGGCCGGCTGGACGAATACGACGACCTCCTGACGGGCCAGCCGATCTTCCGCGAGCGCTGCGAGGGCGTCGGCATCATCAGCCCTGAGCTGGCGATCGCGCTGGGAGCGACCGGCCCCATCCTGCGGGCGAGCGGTGTCGAGTGGGACCTGCGCCAGTCGATGCCCTACCTGTTCTACGACCAGGTCGACTTCGACGTCATCGTGGGCACGGTCGGCGACACCTTCGATCGCTATGCCGTGCGCCTGAACGAGATCCGGGAGTCGTGCCGCATCGTCGCCCAGATCCTCGAGAAGCTCCCTCGCGGCGACTACCGCTCGCAGGACAAGAAGGTGACCCCGCCGCCGCGCGCTCGCATCGACGAGTCGATGGAGGCGTTGATCCACCACTTCAAGATCTTCACCAGGGGTTTCGAGGTGCCGGCGGGCGAGGTGTACACCGCCATCGAGTCACCGCGAGGCGAGCTGGGCTGCTACCTCGTGTCGGACGGGACGAACAAGCCCTACCGGTTGCACGTGAGGGCGCCGAGTTTCGTGAACCTCCAGTCCCTTCCCGCTCTGCTTCGCGGCGGGCTCATCGCGGACGCCATCGCAATCATCTCCTCGGTCGACCCGGTGATGGGGGAGGTGGATCGCTGATGGCGGAGCAGGGTCTCAGCGCGGAGAACCTCGCAAAAGCCGAATCGATCATCGCTTGCTACCCCGAGCGGCGGTCTGCCCTCATCCCCTTGTGTCACCTTGCACAGGCTCAGCACGGCTACCTCACGAATGAGTCGATGGAGGACATCGCCGAGCTGGTCGGCTGCTCGCCGGCCGAGGTCCGGGGCACGGCGAGCTTCTACGACATGCTGCACACCGAACCGGTCGGCCGGTACGTGTTCGCCGTCTGCACCAACATCGCCTGCATGCTGGCGGGCGCCTACGAAGTGCTCTCGCACGCCGAGCAGCATCTCGGCATCCGGGTGGGCCAGACGACCCACGACGGCTTGTTCACCCTCGAGGAGGCCGAGTGCCTCGCCGGGTGTGACAAGGCGGTGTGCGTACAGGTGAACCATCGTTTCTTCGGCCCGATCGACTCCGAAGCCTTCGACCAGCTCGCCCACGATCTCGCCGATGGTGGGCTCGCCGGCACCGTTCCGCCCCACGGCGTGCTGAGCCGCGTCAACCGGAGCGTCGGCATGCCGGCAAAGGCGCACGCCGCCAAGGCCGGCGGTGGCGCCGGCGGTGCCGCGAACGGCGGTGCTGCGAATTCTGCCACTGCCCTGGAAGAGGCAGCCGATGCCGCCGCGACACAGGCTGCCGGCGGCGCCACCGCCGGCCAGGGCTCTGCAATCGGGAGCGGCTCGTGATCACGGATCACCCCCGCATCGTCACGGCCCGCATGGGCCACGAGGACTCGTACACGCTCGCCCGCTACCTCGCCACCGGTGGTTACGAGGGCCTTCGCAAGGCGCTCGGGATGACGCCCGAGCAGGTGCACGACGAGGTCAACGCCGCCAGCCTCCTCGGGCGCGGAGGTGCCGGCTTCCCGGCCGGCCGGAAGTGGTCGATGATGCGGGAAGCACCGACGACCTATCTCGTCGTCAACGGTGACGAGAGCGAGCCGGCCACGTTCAAGGACCACCTCCTCATCGAACGGGTCCCCCACCAGATCATCGAGGGAACGATCATCGCCGCCTACGCCACCGGCGCGGCGGCGGCGTTCATCTTCTGCCGCGGTGAATTCGCGCTCGGGTTGGAGCGCCTCACGCAGGCGTGCAACGACGCATACCAGCACGGGGCGCTCGGTGGGGAGATATTCGGGTCGGGTTACTCGCTGGATCTCGTCATCCACCCGGGTGCGGGCGCCTACATCTGCGGCGAGGAGACGGCGTTGCTCGAGAGCCTCGAGGGCAAGCGCGGTTTCCCTCGGATCAAGCCCCCGTACTTCCCGGCGGCGATCGGCCTGTACGGGCAGCCGACGGCCGTGAACAACGTCGAAACGATAGCGAACCTGCCGTGGATCGTGCTGAACACCGGTGCCGCCTTCTCAGCACTCGGGGAGGGATCGTCGGCCGGCACGCGCCTCTTCGCCCTGTCCGGCCACGTGGAACGACCCGGCTGGTACGAGGTCGAGATGTCGAAGACGACGTTCCGCGACCTCATCTACGACAAGTCGCTCGGCGCCGGCGTGCGGGGCGGCCGGGAGCTCAAAGCCTTCATTCCCGGCGGCGTATCGGCTCCGTGGTTCTTTCCGGAGCACCTCGACATGGGCCTCGACCAGGACGCTGTCGGGAAGGCGGGCTCGATGCTCGGCTCCGGCTCCGTCGTGGTGATGGACGAGACGGCGTGCCCGGTGCGGGCGGCTTGGCGGATCACTCGTTTCTTCCAACGGGAGTCCTGTGGCGAGTGCACTCCGTGCCGTGAGGGCAGCGGGTGGGTCGAGAAGATCCTGAGGAGGATCGAGGACGGTTTCGGGCGCGAGGAGGACCTCGAGTTGTTGCTCGACGCCTGCGACAACATCGCCCCGGGGTTGAGCTGGCCGCCCAAGCAGACCACGATCTGCGTCCTCGGCTCGTCGATCCCGTCGTCCATCGTGTCCGGGATCACCCGTTTCCGTGACGAGTTCCTCCTGCACGTGAAAGAAGGCGGCTGCCCTTTTTCCGCGGACGAGGTGCGGCATGCCTGAGATCGTCGTCGACGGCCGTGCCGTCGAAGCCTTCGATGGTGAGCTCATCATCGAGGCTGCCGAGCGTGCCGGGGTCTTCATCCCTCGCTTCTGCTACCACCCGAGGATGAAGCCGGTCGGCATGTGCCGCATGTGCCTTGTCGAGGTGTCCGGGCCACGTGGCGCCACGTTGCAGCCGGCTTGTTATGTGTCGGTCTCCGATGGCCAGGAGATCTCGACGGAATCCCCGGCGGCCCGCAAGGCCCAGGAGGGAGTTCTCGAGTTTCTCCTCGTCAACCACCCGCTCGATTGCCCGGTCTGCGACAAGGGCGGCGAATGCCCGCTGCAGGATCAGGCGGTCTCCCACGGGCCCGGTGAGACTCGCTTCAACGAGGAGAAGCGTCACTGGGCCAAGCCCATCTCCCTCGGCCCCCTCACCTTGCTCGACCGGGAGCGCTGCATCCAGTGTGCCCGCTGCACCCGGTTTGCCGAGGAGATCGCCGGCGAGCCGCTCATCGACTTCTTCGGGCGCGGTGACAAGATCGAAGTGGCCGTCTTCCCCGACCGCCCGTTCACGTCGTACTTCAGTGGCAACACGGTGCAGATCTGTCCGGTGGGCGCGCTCACCTCAGTGCCGTACCGTTTCAAGTCCCGGCCGTGGGACCTCGAGCAGGTGGAGTCGACGTGCACGTACTGCGCCGTCGGCTGCCGTGTAGCCGTGCAGTCATCTGCCGGCTCGCTGGTGCGCTATCTCGGCATCGACTCCGAGCCCGTGAACCAGAGCTGGCTGTGCGACCGCGGCCGCTATGGCTTCGAGGCGAGCTCCAGCTCCGACCGGCTGACGAGTCCGCTCGTCCGGCGCGACGGCGAGCTCACCCGCGTCGGCTGGAACGAGGCGCTGCAGGAGGTCGCGAGCGGCATCCGCAAGGCGTCCGAGGCCGCGGGCTCGGGCTCATCGGTCGGCATCATCGGCGGTGCGCGGTTGGCGAACGAGGATGCATACGCCTGGTCGAAGCTCGCCCGGACGGTCATCGGCACGGACAACGTCGACGCCCAGCTGGCCGATGGGCTTCCGGCCGAGCTGGTGCTCGGCTTGCCGCGGGCGACGATCGCCGATACCTGCTCGGCCAAGGCCGTCGTCGTGCTCGCCGGCGACCTCCGGGAGGAGCTACCTGTACTGCACCTGCGGCTCCGTACCGCCGCGGCCCACTCCGGCGTCCCGATCATCGACTGCTCCCCGGTGCCGACGTCGCTGGCGGCGATCGCCTCGTCATCGCTCACCTATCGCCCTGGCGAGAGCGTGGCACTCGCCAGGGCGCTCGCTTCGTTCCAAGGCGCGGCGGAGATGCCTGGCGCTGCGGCGGAAGTGCCTGGCGCTGCGGCGGAGGTGCGTGGCGCTGCGGCGGAGGTGCCTGGCGCTGCGGCGGAGGTGCGTGGCGCTGCGGTGGAAGTGCCTGGCATCGCGGCCGAGCGCTGGGCACGTGTCAGCGAGGTGCTGGGAGCCGCGCTGTCGAATGCGCCCGACGGGAGCGGGATCGTCGTCGTCCTCGGCCGCCCGTCCCTCACTGAGTCGCCCGATCAGTTGGCGGTTGCGGCGGGGGTATTGGCTGAGGCGTGGCCAGGGGCTCGTTTCTTGCCGGCGCTGCGGCGGGCGAATGTACTCGGCGCCCTCGACATGGGGCTCGCTCCCGGCGTCCTGCCGGGCCGCGTGTCACTCGCGGACGGAGCCGAATGGTTTGCCGAGCGGTGGGGATCGCTACCCGAGGACCGTGGGCTCGACACGACAGAGATGCTCGAAGCGGCAGCCAGCGGCGAGCTCACGGCGCTCGTTCTCGTCGGCGCCGATCCGCTTGCCGACTTCCCTGACCGTGATCTCGCGACACGGGCCCTCGAAGCGATCCCGTTCCTGGTGGCGGTCGACATCTTCGGCAACGCATCCGTGCAGCTCGCCGATGTCGTGCTCCCTGCGGCCGCGTCCGTGGAGCGAGGCGGCTCGACGACCAATATCGAGGGTCGGGTGACGCGCCTCGCGCAGAAGGTCGTGCCTCCCGGCGTGGCCCGGGCGGACTGGATGATCGCCGCCGGGATCGCCGAGACGATGGGAGCCGACCTGGGACTGGAGAGTCTCGAAGGCATCTGGCGCGAGATCGAGCAGGTCGCCCCGTCTCACCATGGCTGCACCCTGTCCGCGCTGCACGGGCACGATGGAGCTGACGGGATCGTGGTCCCGGTCGCTTCCGCTCCGGTCGGGATCGGCGCCGGCGGGCGCGATGCAGCTCACGGTGGCGTTCGCTCGATCGACCCGATCGCCACCCCGGGCATCGCATCGGTCTACGAGCAGGGTGCGCCGCTCGACGTCGGCGCAGCCACGGACGCCGGCGGCGGCGCAGCCACTGACGCCCGCGGCGCAGCCACTGACGCCGGCGGCGCACCCACGGACACCGGGCCTGAGGCTGGTCCCACCGAGCGGCCAGTCTCGAGGCCTGCACTGATGACCGTGAGGCCGGGGCAGTTCACCGCGCCGGTGTCACCGCAACCGGACGGTTACGCGTTCCGGCTCGTCACGAGGCGGGCGCTGTACGACCACGGCACGCTCGTGCAGGCGGCGCCGTCACTGGCGCCGCTGGCGCCGACCCAGGCGCTGCGGCTCCGGTCGAAGGAGATCGAGCAGCTCGGCGTCCGCGAAGGTGACGAGGTCCGGGTCCGAAGCGCGGCGGCAGAGTTGATCGTGCCAGTCGTTGTCGACGACACGCTGCCGGCAGGAGTCACCGTGCTTCCCGTCGGTCTCGTGCCGGTGGACGAGCCGAGCGCTACCGTCCTGATCGACTCGTCGTCGGTAGTGTCCGAGGTGCGCGTGGAGACGCTGGGCTGATGGGCGACCAACTGTTCATTCACGGCGTCGACTTCGGCGCGCTGGTCATCGCCCTGGTGAAGGCCGTGGTCACCTTTGCCGTCTTGATGGTCTCCGTGATGCTGATGATCTGGTTCGAGCGCAAGGTCATCTCGGACATGCAGAATCGCATCGGGCCGAACCGAGCCGGGCCGTTCGGCATCCTGCAGACGCTCGCCGACGGAATCAAGCTGTTCTTCAAGGAAGACCTGATGCCTCTCGAGGCGGATCGGGTCGTGTTCAAGCTCGCTCCGTACCTCGCCTTGCTGCCGGCATTGCTGGTGTTCGCGATCGTGCCGGTCGGCGGCGTCGTCACGATCGCCCATCACATCGTCGAGCTGCAGTTGGCCGATCCGCCGATGGGAGTTCTCTTCCTACTCGCGATGTCGTCCGTGGCCGTCTACGGGACAATGCTCGCCGGCTGGTCGTCGGGCTCGAAGTACCCGTTGCTCGGCTCAGTCCGGGCCAGTGCCCAGATGATCTCCTACGAGGTCGCGATGGGGTTGTCGGTCGTCGCCGTCATCCTCGAGAGCCACTCGCTGTCGACCCGGACGATCGTTGCCACCCAGGCGTCGAGCGTCCTGCACTGGAACGTGTTCCGCACTGGCATCGTCCCGTTCGTGGTGTTCGCGATCGCCATCACCGCCGAGCTCAACCGCCCACCGTTCGACCTGACCGAGGGCGAGCAGGAGCTGGTCGGCGGGTTCCACACCGAGTACAGCTCGCTCCGGTTCGCACTGTTCTTCATGGCCGAGTTCATGAACGTCATCACGATGTCGGCGATCATGGTGACGCTGTTCTTCGGGGGGCCCGACGGTCCCGGCTTCCACACTCTGCCGTGGCTCTGGCCGATCCTTTGGTTCGCCGGCAAGACGCTGGTCTTCCTCTACATCTATGTCTGGGTCCGGGCGGCCCTGCCGCGGATGCGCTACGACCAGCTGATGGATCTGGGTTGGAAGTTCCTGATCCCGGGATCGCTCGCCTGGCTGCTCGTCATCGACGGCGTCGGCGTCAGCAGGTGGTGGGCGGCGGGTGTGTTCGCCGGCTGCCTCCTCGCGTGGGTGATCCTGCACCAGTGCCTCATGGTGAGCCGCCAACGGCGCGACCTCGAGGCTGATGCCGCAGCACGCGGACGCGAGGGCCAGGGGGCTGACCAGGGCCAGCTGCGATCGGTGCCGAGCGAGAGCAATCTGGGAGGCGCGGGCTGATGTTGCCGCCACTGTTCAGGGGTTTCAAAGTCACGATGCGTCAGGTGATGGAGCCGCGCGTCACGACCGAGTACCCCAAGGTCAAGCAGCCAAAACCACCCCGTCTCCACGGCCGTCACGTCCTCAACCGGTACGAGGACGGCATGGAGAAGTGCATCGGCTGCGAGCTGTGTGCAGCGGTCTGCCCGGCTGACTGCATCTACGTGCGCGGGGCCGACAACGACCCTGAGAAGCCGGTGTCGCCAGGGGAGCGGTTTGGCTTCGTCTACGAGATCAACTACCTCCGTTGCATCCACTGCGACCTGTGTGTCGAGGCCTGCCCAACCCAGGCGATCACCGAGACCAAGATGTTCGAGTTCTCCTTCACCAACCGTGCCGACGCCATCTACACGAAGTCCGAGCTCGTGGTCGGCGACGACGGCAAGCCCCAGCAGCTCCCGTGGGAGGACTGGCGGGAGGGCGACGACCAGCACACCTCCGCTTGGATGCGGGCAACATCGCCGTCCGGTTCGGCGGACTACGAGGGCGAAGTGCAGTGGTCGGGTGAGCTCGGCTACGGCGTGCGCTTTCCCGAAGGTGGCCAGAGCGACAAGCGTGACGACGCCGCCACGGGCAACATGTCGGTCCGGGTCACCGAGCGCGACAAGATCTCCCGCCGCCTCGGCGGTAAGGCGCGCTGACGAGCGTGCACGGGCTCCTTCTCGCCGCCACCGTCCCGGACGCGATCACCTTCGCCGTTGCGGCCGTGATCAGCGTCGTCGGCGCGCTTGGCGTGGTCCTCTCGCGTCACCCGGTCCACTCGGCGCTGATGCTCGTCATGACGATGTTCGGTGTCGCCGTGCTGTTCGTCGAAGAGAACGCTCAGTTTCTCGCGGCGGCGCAGGTGATCGTGTACGCCGGCGCCATCGTGGTGCTGTTCCTCTTCGTGATCATGCTGCTCGGGATCGACAGGACAGAATCGATCGCCGCCGAGCCGCTGAAAGGCCAGCGCCCCGTCGCGGTGCTGCTGGGGCTGCTCGTTCTCGCCGAGGTGATCCTGCTCGCCCGCGGCCGGTGGCCGACCGGGGCTCACTCGACGGCCGGCAACTTGAACCCGCCCGGCACCCCGAACGTCAACGTGCTCGGCAAGTCGATCTTCACGACGTTCCTGCTCCCCTTCGAAGTGACGTCGGCCCTGTTGGTCATCGCCGTGATCGGTGCTGTAGTCCTAGCCCGCCGCCCGCACCCGCTCAGCACCGACCCCGGCGTGGCGTCCGGGCTCGACTCGGGCCCAGACGACGCCCCTGACTTCACGGGTCGAGACGTGTTCGCCGATGCCTCGTTGGGAGATCCAGCCAGCGAAGACGAGCCCCGTCCGCTGGTCGTGGGTGTCCCCGAGGCGGGGGTTTCGCCGCTGAGTGGGAGCACCCACGACCAGCAACAGGAGGGAGAAGAATGAGCATCAACGCCAGCTGGTACCTCACCCTCGCCGCCATCTTGTTCTCGATCGGTGCCGTCGGCCTCCTCGTGCGCCGCAACGTGCTGGTCATGTTCATGTGCGTCGAGCTGATGCTGAACGCCGCCAACCTCACATTCGTGACGTTCGCCCGTGAGCTGAACGACATCGGAGGCCAGGCGGCGGTGTTCTTCGTGCTCGTGGTGGCGGCCGCTGAGGTGGTCGTCGGGCTCGGCATCATCGTAGCGATCTTCCGGAGGCGCGTCGGAGCCACCGCTGACGACATCCACGTGCTGAAGGGCTGACTGTCGCCGTGCTCCGTGCTGCCTTCCTGATCCCGCTGCTCCCGTTCGTCGGGTTCCTGCTGCTCACCGCCTTCGGGCGCAAGCTCGGCAACCCGCGGGCGGGTTGGCTGGCAACGATCATGGTGCTGGCGTCGTTCGTCGTGTCGCTGATCGTCTTCGGTGGCCTGCTGCACCGTCCGGCGAGCGACCGGTCCTACACCCAGACCTGGTACACGTGGTTCGCCGTCGATCGTCTCCGTGTGACAGCAGGACTGCTGATCGACCCGCTCTCGATGACGATGGCGACGTTCGTCACCGGCGTCAGCTCGCTGATCCACCTGTACTCGATCGGTTACATGGAGCACGACGAGCAATTCCCGAAGTTCTTCTTGTACCTGAACCTGTTCGTGTCCTCGATGCTCATCCTCGTGCTCGGGGGGAACCTCGTGCTCACCTTCGTCGGCTGGGAAGGCGTCGGGGTGTGCTCCTATTTCCTCATCGCGTTCTGGTTCAACCGGCCGAGCGCCGCCAGCGCCGGCAAGAAGGCGATGATCTTCAACCGCATCGGCGACGCCGGCTTCCTGCTGGCGATGTTCCTCACCTACGAGCGCACCGGCAGCCTGCAGTACTCCACGGTGTTCGCACGGCTGGGTCACGTGGGGACTCCGTCGCTCACGGCGATAGCGCTGCTGCTGTTCCTCGGCGCCGTGGGTAAGTCGGCCCAGCTCCCGCTGTACCCGTGGCTGGCAGACGCCATGGAAGGTCCGACACCGGTCTCGGCATTGATCCACGCCGCCACGATGGTGACCGCCGGCGTCTACCTCATGTGCCGCATCAGCCCGATCCTGTACCGCGCGCCCGATGCAGCCCACGTGATCGCCATCGTCGGGGCGGCGACGGCGTTCCTCGGGGCGACCATCGCTTGCGCCCAGAACGACATCAAGAAGATCCTGGCGTACTCGACGATCAGCCAGCTCGGGTACATGTTCCTCGCCGCAGGCGTCGGGGCGTACGTGGCGGCCATCTTCCTCATGCTCACGCACGCGTTCTACAAGGCTCTGCTCTTCCTCGGCGCCGGCTCGGTGATCCACGCCATGGGGGACGAGCAGGACACGAAACGCTTCGGCGCCTTGGCCAAGGTCATGCCCGTCACGGCAGTCACGTTCCTCATCGGCTGGCTGTCGATCGGCGGCGTACCGCCGTTCTCCGGCTTCTGGTCGAAGGGCGACGTGCTCATGAACGCCTGGGCCGAGAGCCCGGTCCTCTATGTGGTGGCGGCGGTGACCGCGGTCCTCACCGCTTACTACCTCGGGCGCTGCTACCTGCTGACCTTCCGGGGTCAACAACGCTGGGTCGAGGCCCGGCCGAGCGGCGACGGCTCGCACGACGCCCATGCGGAGGCTCACGGGCCGCTCGAGCCGCACGACCCGGGCTGGGTCATGAAGCTGCCACTCGTGGTGCTGGCAGCGGCGTCGATCATCGCCGGCATCATCAACCTGCCGTTCCACCCGAACTGGGTCTTCCTCGAGCGCTGGTTGAACCCCGTCGTGGGCGCCCAGTTGCTGAACCACCACTTCTCGATCGGCGCCGAATGGGGCTTCGCGCTCGGTGACGCCGTGCTCGCCGGTATCGGCGTGGCGATCGCCGTCGGGTTGTGGCGCAACACCGCCGAGCGCCCGGCGGCGGAACCGACCTTCCTGCGCCGGGCCTGGTTCATCGACGCGGCGTACGACCGGGTCATCGCCCGCGGGTCGACGGAGCTCGCCGTGGTCACCTCCGATGACGTCGAGACGAAGGTCATCGACGGGGCGGTGAACGGCCTCGGGGCGTTCTTCGCCGGCACGGGCCGCAGGTTGCGGACGGTCCAGACGGGCTACGTGCGCAACTACGCCCTCGGTCTCCTGGGTGGCCTCGTCATCCTGCTCGCCTACGTCGCTGTGAAGGCGGGCTGATGAGCTCCCACTTCCCGTTCCTCACGGTGCTCGTGCTGCTCCCGGCCGGGGCAGGCCTCCTCGTGCCGCTCGTCGGGTCATTGGCGGCGAGTTCCGGCGCCGCCGCCGAGCGGCGCGCCGTGCAGGTCGTCGGATGGGTCGGAGTGCTCGCCACGCTCGTCGTGGCGGCGGTGACGCTCGATCGGTTCTCGAGCCGTGTCGGTGCGTTCCAGATGGTGACGGACCACACCTGGATCGCATCGCTCGGCATCCGCTGGACGCTCGGCATCGACGGCATCTCGCTGTTCCTCGTCCTCATGACGGCCTTGCTGTTCCCGATCGCGCTCGCAGGCGCCGGCTCGAAGCGCGACGACAAGTCCTTCGTCGCCTGGCTCCTCATCCTCGAGGCGGGCTGCCTCGGGAGTTTCCTGTCCCTCGACGTGCTCGTGTTTTTCCTGTTCTTCGAGCTCACGCTCGTGCCCGTGTACTTCATCGTCGCCGGCTTCGGGCACGAACGACGGGGCTACGCGGCGACGAAGTTCTTCCTCTACACCCTCGCCGCCTCCGCCTTCCTCCTCGTCGGGATCCTGGCGCTGGTCGCCATCCACGCTCATCAGACCGGCGTGACGACCTTCGACGTGCGGGCGCTGGCGACGACGCACCTCTCGGACACCGCAGGCGTGCTCCTGTTCCTTGCCTTCACGGCCGCGTTCGCCGTGAAGGCCCCGGTGTTCCCGTTCCACACGTGGTCCCCTGACGCCTACCGGGAATCGCCCGCTGCCGGAGCCGTCATCCTCGCCGGCGTCATGGCAAAGCTCGGGACCTACGGGATCGTGCGGTTCGATCTCGAGCTGTTCCCGAAGGCCGTCGTCACGCTCGCGCCGCTCCTGCTGACGCTGGGTGTCGTCGGCATCATCTACGGCGGGATCGTCGCCGCTGTCCAGCACGACCTGAAGCGGCTGATCGCCTATTCGTCGCTCGCCCACATCGGTTTCATCGTGATCGGCACGGTGGCGCTGACCGGGCCGGCCCTGTCCGGAGCGGTGCTGCAGATGGTCAACCATGGCCTCTACACGGCGGCGCTGTTCCTGCTCGTGGCGATGATCTACCGGCGCTCGGGCAGCTTCTCGACGAAGGACCTCACGGGTCTCCAGTCAAAGGCGCCCGTGCTCGCCGGCATGTTCACCGTGGTCATGCTGGCGTCGATCGGCGTGCCGGGCCTGAACGGGTTCGTCGGCGAGTTCCTCATCCTGTCGGGGACGTTCCTCACCCACCGCTGGTGGGCGGTTGCCGCCACCGGGGGCGTGATCATCGCCGCCGTCTACCTCTTGTGGGCCTACCAGCAGGTCTTCCACGGCACTCCGACCGAGCGCGTAGCAACGTTCAAGGAGATCACGTGGCGTGAGAGCGCCTATGTCGCTCCGCTCATCGCGTTGATCGTGCTCCTCGGGGTGTTCCCCGGCCCATTGCTGTCCCGGATCACCCCATCGGTCGACCTCCTCGTCACTCACGTCGAACAAGTCGGCCACGCACCGGTACCGCCGGCAGGACAGCCGGCCGTCAAGGTCGCCCTCAAGCCGGTAACCCCACAAGGTGGCTCCCGATGAGCTTGTTCGCACTGCTGGCTCCGATCCCCTCCGTGCACATCGACTACACGGCGATCCTGCCCGAGCTGATCTTCATCGGCGGTGCACTCGTGTTGTTGCTGGCCGGTGCGCTCAGGGTCCGCCAGATCCCGACGGTGCTCTACACGGCCGCGACCGTGGTGATCTCCGTGGCCTCGCTCGTGAGCTCGATCGTGCTGTGGAGGACTGTCGCGGTTCACGGGCCGTTCGGGGCGATCTCCGACTCGCTCACCATCGACGGCTTCTCCGTTGCGTTCATGATCCTGGCCTCGTGCATCCTGGTCGTGGCGGCCTCTGTCGCCGACGGCTATCTCCGTCGCGAGGGCATCGTCGGCCCCGAGTACTACGCGCTGGCGCTGCTGGCGGCGTCGGGAGCGATGCTGATGGCGTCAGCCAACGACCTGATCGTGATCTTCCTCGGGCTCGAGATCATGTCGATCCCGCTGTACATCCTCGCCGGCTTCGACCAGCGCCGCGCCGAGTCCGGTGAAGCAGCCATGAAGTACTTCGTCCTCGGGGCATTCTCGTCGGCGATCTTCGTCTACGGCATCGCGCTCACCTACGGGGCGACCGGCTCGACGAACCTGGCCGAGATCGCGTCGTACCTGGCCAACAACCTCATCACGTCCAACGGCCTGCTGCTGGCGGGGCTGGCGTTGCTGCTGGCGGGTTTCGCGTTCAAGGTGGCGGCGGTCCCGTTCCACATGTGGACGCCCGACGTCTATCAGGGCGCCCCAACGCCGGCAACGGGCTTCATGGCGGCGATCGCCAAGGTGGGCGGGTTCGCTGCGCTGCTCCGCGTGTTCTTCTCGACGTTCCACTCGCTGGCAGTGGACTGGCAGCCCATCTTGTGGGCCATCGCCATCGTCACGCTGCTCGTGGGCGCCGTGCTCGGCCTTGTCCAGCGTGACATCAAGCGGATGCTGGCCTACTCGTCGATCAACCACGCGGGCTTCATCCTGCTCGGTTTGCAAGCTGCCACCGCCTCCGGAATCGCGTCGAGCCTGTACTACGTATTCGTGTACGCGTTCTTGGTGCTCGGCAGCTTCACGGTTATCGCCGTTGTCGGCGGGACCGGGGATCGCGACCACTCGTTGGAGGACTATCGAGGCCTTGGCCGCCGCCAGCCTGTGCTGGCGCTCTGCTTCGCGATCTTGCTGCTGGCACAGGCGGGGGCGCCGTTCACGACTGGATTCCTGGCGAAGCTGTACGTGGTCGAGTCCGCCGTCCAGGCGCACTCCTACGCGCTCGCTGTCATCGCCATGCTGTCGGGAGCCGTGGCGGCGGCGTTCTACCTCCGTGTGGTGTTCCTGATGTACGGGTCCGGTGGGGCTGTGGTCGAGACGCAGGCCGGCGGCGTGCCCGAGGTGGACCTGGCGGCCCCGGAGGCTGCCGGCACGGCGCCCGCCGGCGCCCTCGCCGTGGCCGTCGCCGACCCGGCCACCGCCACCGTTGCCGTCACCGCTCCTGGGTTCGGCCTCGCTCGCCTGCCGATCCCGCTCGGGAGCCAGATCGGGCTCTTCCTCACGGTCGGGTTCACGCTCGTGTTCGGGATCTGGCCGGGACCGCTGTTCTCGTTCGTGCACGCTGCCAGCTTGGCGTTCTGACCCATGCGCGGTATCGCCGGGGTCGCCCGGTCAGCGGAGGACCGGGCCCGGCTCGGCGCCATGATCGAGTCGATGGCGCACCGGGGCCGCGAACGGCCGCGGCCGCGCTCCCCGTTACTTGCTGTCGCCCGACTCCACGGCGCTCGCCCCGGGCCCGACCGTCTCGTCACCCGCTTCAGACCCGGCGCCCACACCCACCGGCACGAGGAAGCGCCCGATGAGCGGAAGCTCCCAGAAGCTCTCGGCCTTCGCGATCGCCAGTGCCGCTGCGAGCGACTGCTCGGCGGAGTCCCAGACGACATAGCGCGGTAGCCATTCCGGGTCGAACTTGGCGTTGAAACGCCAGAGCGACTCGATCTGCATCGAGTCGGACATCCGGCGGAGCAGCCAGCGCTCCAGCTTCGTCGAGATGCCGTCTCCGGCTTCGCCGGCGAGGACCGCCCGCATCATGGCGAAGTTGAGCCCGAGCTTGGCATGACCGTCGTCGCGCAACCGCTCCATCGTGCGGACGAGGATGAAGTCGAACAGGCCGTTCGGGTGGTCGCCGTTGTCGCGTCGCATGAGATCGAGCGAGTAGCCGCCGATCCCGGGTGCGGGGACGAACTGGCAGAACGCCACGGGCCGCCCGTTGGGGTCCGACGCGACGGCGAGGATCAGTCCCGAATCGTGCGGGTCGAATATCCGCCCGAGCGTCATGGAGAAACCCCTCTCCACCCCTCCACGCCGGCTCTGGGTCATCACGTCCCGCAGGGCTTCGGCAAGCTCCGGGTCGCAGTCGGCGGGGTCGTGGAAGCTGATGGTGTAGCCGTATTTGGCGATCCGGTTGACGGCCTGGCGCAGGCCCTTCTTCGACCCTCCGGCCAGCGACATCGTGCGGACGTCCACGACACCCTCGTCGCCGATGTAGAGGTCACGCATCCCGGACCGGTGGTAGATCGGCAGCCAATCCTGGCCGGCCGCGAGTACCGCCACGGCCCAGCCGTGCTCGTCGGCAAAGCGCCGGAACGCCGCCCACAGACGGGCGCGCTCTTCGAGTGGGCCGATCGGATCCGGCGAGACCAGGCAGACCCCTGAGCGGATCGCATAGGCCACGACGCTGTCCCGATCGAAGAAGTGCTGCTTGTCACTCCGTAGCGCGAAGTAGTCGAGGGTTCCGCTGCCCCGCCGGCTGACGACGTCCCGTGCCTGGTCGAAGTCTGCCAGCGCGGCGTCGGCGGAACGCCCGTCGCCGCTGATCGCCGATCCGTCGCCTCCACTGCCTTCAGCTGCCGTCTGAGCCGGGTGTCGTGCGAGCCTGCGGTCCACGACCGGACGGAAGACCAGCACGAGCGCCACTGCCGCAAGGCCGAGGCCCACCGCGAGCAAGGCTGGGTCGAGGAAGTCGCCGACCGTGTCCGGAAGCTGAACCGGTCTGAGACCGACCAGCCCGCCGGCCGACGCCAGGAAGGCCGAGCCCAAGGACAGCGACTGGACAGTGGTGTGGTGGTGATCTTGCCGGTAGAACGCCACACCGAGCCAGAGGGCGAGCGTCGTGAAAGCCGTCACCCCGATCGCGCCACCGATCAGTGTCATCAAGCCGGCGCGGAGCGACGGGGGGTCGAACCGCCCACGAAACGAGTCCCGTGCCCACACGAGCCACGCCAGCACGACGAGCGCCACCAACGAATGCAGGACCTGACCGCCTCGCAGCAGGTGCAGGAGCGACGTCACGGCTTCGATGCCGATGGAGACGAGCCAGGCGAGTCGCTGCCCTCGCCGGAGGCCGAGCGCCAGGAGCAGCAGGGCGATGCCGGCCAGCGCGTCGAGGGCGCCCGCAGCCTCACTCGCGCCGAGGGGGACGTAACCGAGGTAGGGGTGCAGGTGGCCTCGAACCTGTACCGGCGCCAGCGCTGACACGAGGTCGAGCACACCGCTCAGCAACACGACGGTGGCGGCGGCTCGCCGAATCAAGCGCCGGCGGCGCATCGGGTCGTCGATCGGGGGCCAGCTCGTCGTCCCGGGGAACGCCGCCACGACCGAGAGCTCGAGAGGCGGCCGGCGACGGCCCACGGCGAATCGCTCGAGCACGCTGCCGGCGGCGCGCTGCTGGCGGGCCACGCACAGGCGTGCGTGCACGTCGGCGCCGCCCTCGACCTCCACGAAGGAGACCTGCTCGTCGCGTACGAACACCGGCGGCATGCCGAGGACGGCGCGCCGCTCGTCGACGAGCTCGGCGCAAGCGCCGGTGTTGGCGAAGAAACCGTTCCCGACGCTCCCCAGCTCGGCCCTCAACGTGTGGCCGGTGATGAGGCCGGCATAACCCTCGGCCACGAGGATCCGAGCGGCATCACGGGCAGCGTCGTTCGCCCGGTCGCCCGGCGGCCCGAGGAGTGCACTCCCGGGACCGGCCCACACGCGGTGGTTCACCACGGCCAACACCACCGCAACCGCCACGAGCTCGAGCGCCAGCGAGATGGCGATGTCCCGCAGCGGCTGGGCGAAGCCGTGCAGCCTGCTCGGCACGCCGAGGAGCCACAGCTCCGGCAGCCGGGCGAGCACAGCCACGGCGATTGGGATGAGCAGCCACCAGGCGTAACGTCCGAACCGCCGGTACATGAGGCGCGAAGCCACAAAGCGCGGCAGCCCGGCGGGATCCGCCAGCCGGTCGATGCCATCGAGCCATCCGGACTTCGTCGAGGTGAGCGCCGGGAACAGGTCAGTGACGGCATGATGGCCGAGCGGCGTGTCGCGCGGGTCCGTGGGGTCTGCGTAAGCGCAGCGGCTGTCGTAGGACCAACCGGGCTCGACACGGACGAGGCGACTCCCGGAGGCCGTCCGGACGGCGAGATCGGCGGCGAGCGCCACCTCGAAACCGCACGAGGCGACGGACTCCATCGTGGCGGGGTCGTAACAGATCGCCCGGTCCCTCGTCCCCGGCAACAGGATCACCCGGCGGCAGTCTTCCCGGACAAAACCTGCCAGCGCGTCCCCCAGCTCCACATGTGCCGCCAAGGCCTTCGCAGGGAGATCCGCCGCGCAATCGGTCAGCTCGAACATGTTGCCGGCGATGACGACAGCTCCGGGGCCCGTGATGGCGGTGATCGTGTTGGCGAGCTCGCGCGACGCTGAAGTCGACGCGGGAGTCGGCGAGGCACCGAGGAACAGGTCGCTCGCCACGACCACACGGCCACCCACCGGTAACTCGACGGTCGTGCAAGTCGCTACGCAACTCGGTTGGGCCATGGTGCCCCCATCTTGCCAGCCCATCGGCACGTGACGGGCACAGCGGCCGTCGGCGCGAGCAGGCCAACTTTGACATCGGCCGAGCTTCGGGGTTAAGTCTGCGAATGAGCGACGACACCACGCCCGCAACTGCTGGGGCAACGATCGAGGACTACCTCGCGGAGGAGCGGACGTTCCCTCCATCGGGCAAGACCCGATCCGAGGCGCTCGTCAACGATGACTCGCTTTACACCGAAGCCGCTGACCGGCTGCGGTTCTGGGACACTCAGGCGCGTGCGCTCACCTGGTTCGAGCCGTGGGAGACGACCCTCGAGTGGGAGCTCCCATTCGCCAAGTGGTTCGTCGGAGGCAAGCTGAACGTCTCGTACAACTGCCTCGACCGCCACGTCGAGGCCGGGCTCGGCGACCGGGTCGCCTATCACTTCGAGGGCGAGCCGGGCGACAGGCGCACGATCACGTATGCGGCACTGCTGGAGGAAGTCGGGCGCTGCGCCAACGCGTTGCGCAGCCTCGGCGTGGAGCGCGGCGACCGGGTGGCGATCTACATGCCGATGATCCCCGAGCTTGCGGTGGCGATGCTGGCGTGCGCCCGGGTGGGGGCGGCGCATTCGGTGGTGTTCGGGGGTTTCTCGGCCGATGCCTTGCGCGGCCGGATCGAGGACGCTGACGCACGTGTCCTCATCACCGCCGACGGGGGTTGGCGTCGCGGCCAGCCCGTCCGCCTGAAGGCGAGCGCCGATCTCGCGCTGGCGGGTGGGGCCGAGTCGATCGAGCACGTGATCGTGGCCCGCCGGTTAGGCGATGCCGCCGGCGACACCCACATGGCCGAGGGCCGGGACGTCTGGTGGCACGACATCGTCCCGCAGCAGGACGCCCACTGCCCGCCAGAGGCCATGGACTCAGAAGATCTGCTCTTTCTCCTCTACACCTCCGGCACCACCGCGACGCCCAAAGGCATCATGCACACCTCCGGCGGTTACCTCACCCAGGTCGCCTACACGCACAAGTACGTGTTCGACCACGTGCCCGAGCGTGACGTCTACTGGTGCGCAGCCGACATCGGATGGGTGACGGGCCACAGCTACATCGTCTACGGACCGCTCGCCAACGCGGCGACGAGCGTGCTGTACGAGGGCACGCCGGACCACCCCGGCCGCGACCGATGGTGGTCGATCATCGAGCGTTACGGCGTCACGATCCTGTACACGGCGCCCACGGCGATCCGCACGTTCATGAAGTGGGGCGCCGAGCACCCGGCTGCCCACGATCTTTCCAGCCTGCGGATTCTCGGATCCGTCGGCGAGCCGATCAACCCCGAGGCATGGGTCTGGTACTACGAGCACATCGGTGGCGGGCGCTGCCCGGTCGTCGACACGTGGTGGCAGACCGAGACGGGAGCCATCATGATCTCGCCGCTCCCGGGTGTGACGACGCTGAAGCCGGGCTCTGCGACGTTCCCGCTCCCGGGCATCTCGGCAGAGCTCGTGGACGAAGCCGGTGAGCCCGTTACCCGAGGAGGGGGATACCTGACGCTGCCCGAGCCGTGGCCGGCGATGTTGCGCGGGATCTACGGGGACCCGGAGCGGTACCAGGCGACGTACTGGAGCCGTTTCGCCGGGCGGTACTTCGCCGGTGACGGGGCCAAGCTCGATGCCGACGGTTACCTGTGGCTCCTCGGTCGTGTCGACGACGTCATGAACGTCTCAGGCCACCGGGTCTCCACGACCGAGGTGGAGTCTGCCCTCGTCGATCATGCGAGCGTCGCCGAGGCGGCGGTGGTGGGGGCAAACGACGCCACGACCGGCCAGGCCATCATCGCGTTCGTGACGCTGCGGAGCGGGTACGAGGCGAGCCTGGAGCACGGCGAGATGCTGCGGGCCCACGTCTCGGTCAAGATCGGGGCGATCGCCAGGCCGAAGACCGTGATCTTCACCGACGATCTGCCGAAGACCCGGTCGGGCAAGATCATGCGCCGGCTCCTGCGCGACGTCGCCGAGGGCCGCGATCTCGGGGACACGACCACGCTGGCCGATCCGGCGGTCGTCGAGGAGTTGCGGACCCGCTCGACCACGCACCCGACCGAGGAGTAGCGCCGAAGCGACCCGCCGTCGCTCTGTGCCGGCTCTCCGGCTCAATCCCGGTAGTTGCCGAACTGCAGGGGGATGTCGAAGTCCGCCTCCTTCAGCGCCGCGATCACGTCTTGCAGGTCGTCGCGCTTCTTGCCGATGACCCTGACCTGTTCGCTCTGGGTCTGCGAGCTCACGCCCTTCAAGCCGAGATCCTTGATCAGCTTGTTGATGCGCTTGGCATGGTCGGAGGAGATCCCGGCATTCAGTGTCGCCGTCTGGCGGACCGCACCACGAGATCCTTCCTCGATCTTGCCGTACTGGACCGCCTTGAGGGATACCTGCCGCCGTACGAGTTTCTCCTCCAGCACCTGCACGAGCGCCCTCAGGCGGTCCTCGGTGGGCGCGTGGAGGGAGATCTCGTGACCCTTCAGCTCGAGCGAGGCGCCGGTGTTCTTGAAGTCGAAACGCGTAGCCACCTCTCTCGAAGCCTGGTCAACAGCGTTGCGAACCTCCTGGAGATCAACCTCGGACGTGACGTCAAAGCTCGGCATGCGAGCAAGCTACCGCGGGAAGGCCAGGCCTTCTGTTCCGACGGGCGGAACGGACCGAAGACTGACCACGAGTCCCCGGGCGGTCGATTATGGTGACGGACCGCGGGTCGGTACCCAAGTGGCCAAAGGGAGCAGACTGTAAATCTGTCGGCGCAGCCTTCGAAGGTTCGAATCCTTCCCGGCCCACCAGCGATCAGAAACTGTGAGCAGCGCCGCGAGGTCGAGCCCATCGACCGGCCCACTGCAGCAAGCGGCGAACGACAACAGGGCGCGGCACAACGGCCGTTCGGGACGAAACCGAGGTGGAGATGACGATCCCGTGGGTGTTCGATCTGTCGTCGACGTTCGTCCATCTCGGTTTGGGTGGGACCGCTACCGAGCTGCCGGATTTCGAGTGGACCGCAGACTTCCTCGACCGGTACGAGGCCGAGACCAGGAGTGACGGACCGGACGGTCGGCTCGTTGTCCTCAGCCCTCAGGAGGAACACTGGTCGACCTGGGAGCGCCATCCCGCCGGCGAGGAGGTGGTCATCCAGATGTCCGGCCGCGCCGTCCTCATTCAGGACCTCCCGGACGGGGAGAACCGATGCGTGCTCGACCCTGGGCACGCGGTCATCAACCCGCGGGGCGTCTGGCACACCTCTGACGTGCTCGAACCGGGCATGGCGCTGTTCATCACTCCGGGGTTCGGCACCGAGCACCGTCCCCGTTGATCAGCGGGTCCGCGACAGGCCCTAGCCCTCCGGGGCACCCGTCGCCTTCGCTCCAGCCCGCTTCCTCCGCCGGAGGGCGACCACGTCGGCAACCGCCAGCCCGAGGAGCACGAGCGTGCCACCCAGCGCCACCAACTGGCCATCGCCCCACCCCGGAGCGACGTAGACGAACGTGACGGTCGACTCGCCGGCTGGGACAGTCACCTGCTGCACCAGGCCGTGACGCCGCACGTCGGCAACGGACGACCGCCCATCGTGGGCGATGGTCGCCTGCCACCCCGCCACGGCTGCCATGGATCGCACGAGGGATGCCGCCTGCGACGTGGTCACCTCTACCGAGACCGCGCCGGTCCATGGGTCGCTCGAGACGACCTTCCAGGAGGCCCCAGGGGAGGCCACGGTGAACGGAGCCGCAGCCGCGTGGTTGACGAACGCCGAGAAACCCCCCACCCCGTCGACCTCCACCCATCCCGCCGCTCCGACCGGTGCCGCCAGCGGCCCGTCGGTCGCGAAGCTCGTCCCGCTGCTCGCACGCACCTGCGGTTCGGTGATCGCCACGGCGCCGGTGACCTGGCTACCACCGAGCGAGATGCCGAACGCCGGCACCGGCGGGGCGAAGCGGATCGACACCTCGTCCGCCGCCAGCCGAGTCCGACCCTGCGTGGCGATCAGGCCGCCCGGGCCGATGAGGCGCACGCTGCCGGCGAGGGAGCGGACCGACGAGGGGTTGGCGGACCCGGCAAGGTCGAGCACCAACCCGCTGACATCGACCTGCTCGCCGAACCACCGGCGGACCGATGCTCTCGGGCCCACCTCCAGGGCTGGGTGCGAGGTATTGGACACCGGCCCGACGAGCTGTGACGGGAGCGTCAGCAACGCCGTCACGCCGAGGGCGGAGAACGTGCCGCTCGTGAACCCTTGTGGAGCGGCGCCGTCTTGCACGTGGGTTCCCGTCGCCGACGCGTACGGCCCCCACATGAGCGAGCCATACCCGCCGGCTTCCGGCAACCGGTCGAGCACGCCAAGGTCAGGTGCTCCGATCCGGTCGAGGCCGAGTCCGTCGACGAGACGAGGGTCGACCACGAGGACCCGGCCGGAGCCGGCCAGGGCTGCGACGGCGAGGCCGTCGGAGGGGGTGAGCGCCGAGCGGTTTTGAGGTGCCAGTGATGACTGGTTGATGTTCATGAGCAACAGGTCGACCACGACCAAGGACACGACGAGCAGCACCCGCCGCCTCGGAGGAGCCCGCCAGCCGAGCAGCAGCAAGGCGCCGGCGGCGGCCGCCAAACCGGTACTGACGAGCAGATAGGGCAGCACGCCTCCCAGGCTCCAGCCCGTGCCGGCGTGGACCGAGAGCGCTCCACCTGCGGGCCGGCGCGTGATCACCGTCGCAACGACCACGGCGAGCACCCCGAGCAACGGCACCAGTCCCGCACTCATCTGCAGGCGGCTCAGGCGCTTCGAGACGAGGCCATCGACGAAGTAGCCCGTCGACAGCGACGCCGAGAGGGCGAACAGGATCAGGGCCCGGCTGGGCAGGCGCTGATCGCCGACGACCGGGAGCTTCGAGATCACGTGCTCCAGGGGAGTGTGGTCGCCGGAGACGATGAGCAGCGAGGCGGCCAGCAGCACGAGCCAGATGCGCCAGCGCCACGCGGTTGGTTCCCGCCATCGTGCGAGCAGCACGGCGACGGCGACCAGGGCGAGCGTGCCGGGGTAGGCATTGACTTCCGCGAGAGGGAACGATCCGGCGAAGTTCCGTAGGCCGATGGCGCCGCCGCCGCGCACGTGCGGCACGAGCAGCTCGAGGAAGTTCGCCCACGTGAGCGAACCGCCCGAGATGAACGAGTAAGACGGGTGCGCCCGCTGCGAGACCGACACGAATTCGGCGGCCGGCAGCCACTGCAGCGCTCCGACGGCGACGCCGCCGAGGCCGCCGAGCCCCGCCCACGCCACGAGGCGCAGCCGGGCGGTGAGCCGCCGGCCCTCGCCCGCCGGCTGCAACAGCAGGTGGACCAAGTAGGCGCCGCCTGCGACCGCTGCGTCGATGACGATGTCGGGGCTCCCGCACAGGCAGATCCACGTGGTGGCGGCGGCGAGTAGCAGCACGTGCCGGCGGCGTGAGTCCGGACCGCGCGCCGCCAGCCCGTGCAGGGCCACGAGCGCCCAGCCGAGGGCGGCGGCGGCGGCGGCGAAGTCGATGTGAACGATCTGGGAGCTGACGAAGCCCCCCAACCCGAAACTCGCCCCGCCCAAACCTGCTGCGAGCGAGCTGCAGCCGGTCCGGCGCAGGAAGAGCTGGCAGCCGATGGCGGCGCCCGCGAGCACCATGACCTCGCCGGCGACCCAGGCAGCCAGCGGCGGCAGTACGGCGAACAGCAGGGTGATCGGCAGCAACCCATGCGCGTTCACGCCGCCGAGGAGCGGGGTTCCCGACCACAGGTAACTGTTGAACAGTGGCAGGTGGCCGTGGCGCAGCACCTGGCCCGAGAAGGCTTCGAGTGGGTAATTCTGCGCCAGGTCATCGCCGGTGATGAGCGGGTAGCCGGCCAGGGAGGCTGCTGTGAGCACCAGCGCCGGCACGCCGGCGATCACGCCGGCGATCCTCCAGTCCGTGCGGTCCCACGCTCGGTCAACGGGGATCTTCGGCGCGGGCACGGCAGATCGTAGGGCCCGGCGGGGCTCCCGGCTTGGCCCCCGGCGCGACGAGGCCTCCGCGCAGCGAAGGGCTCCGCTTGACCGACGGCGCAAACGGCCCCGCTGGTACCATCGGAGTCGCAGTGGCTCGGTCCCGCATGAGCGCCGAGACCGCCGTGGCGTTCGAGCGCGAGTTTGATTCGCGCAAGGCCAGCCGGGCCTGAGTTTCGGCAGGTGGCCGGTGCCCGCAGCGGGCCCGGTGGATCGCGACAGGACGAGATGACGACCTCGGTAGGCCCGGAAAGTGACGTCCCGGCAACGGGGAGCAAGCGAGTACTGGCTGCGACCTTGCGGCCGCTCGGTGCAGCGTGGTCCGCCGTCAACCTGCTGCGGATGCCGGCGCCCGAAGCGGACCCGTTCGTTGCCGGCGAGACCCGCATCGCCAAGGTGATGTGGCCGTCGGCGCTCGCCGGCGCCGTCGGTTCACTGCTCGTGCTGTGGGGAGCGTCGCAACCCACATCGCCGTTCACCCTCAACCATGCGACGCTCTCGACGTTGCCAGGGCCGCTGCAGTCCGGCGTGAGGACCTGGTACTTCGGCACGGAGGCAGTGGGCGGCCATGGTGACGTGCTGGTCGGAGTCGTGGCGGTCTATGCGGGCATGTTCCTCATGATCAAAGGTTGGATGGGCCTGATCAGGGTCACGCGACTGCACCCCGGCACGCCCGTGCGGCACTTCGTGCCGCTGTTCATCGTGTGGATGCTCCCCCTCCTCGTCGTGGCGCCGTTGTTCAGCCACGACGCTTACAGCTACGCCGCCCAGGGGGAGGAGATCACGCGGCACATCAACCCCTACATCTACTCGCCAGCTGTGCTCGGTGTCGGCGGGAACCCGTGGGCTTCGGGCGTGGACACGCTGTGGGGCAGTACGACTTCTCCCTACGGTCCGGTGTTCTTGTGGCTCGCCGGCGCCGTCGTCGGTGGCGTGAACCACAACTACTTGGCATCGGTGGCCGGGTTTCGGTTGCTGGCGGTGGCCGGCGTCGTCCTGCTCGCTGTCTACGCACCCCGTCTCGCACGCAGCTACGGGCACGACCCGGCGAGAGCGTTCGTGCTGGCGGCGCTCAGCCCGCTCGTGCTCCTCCACCTCGTGGCGGGAGAGCACAACGACGCCCTCATGATCGGGCTGCTCGTGGCCGGCCTGGCCCTCGCCCGAGAACGTCACCCGATCATCGGGATCATCCTGTGCTCGCTCGCCGGCCTCGTGAAGGTTCCCGGTCTGGTCGGCGTCGTCTATGTGGCCTGGGACTGGAGCGGTGGCGGCACCCCGGTGCGCGGGCGGCTGAAACTGACCGCTGCAGGGCTCGCCATCTCCGGCATCACCCTGGCCGTCGTTACCGAGGCGATAGTCCTCATGACCCGGGCTGTCGGGAGCGGCTGGGGGTGGGTGTCAGCCCTGTGGAACCCCAGCTCGGTCAACTCGTGGATGGACCCGGCCACAGGTCTCGGGACGTTGCTCGGCAAGGTGGTCAACGGCGTGGGCCTCGGCATGCACGTGGCCACCATCGTGTCGGTCAGCCGGGCCTTGGGCCTGCTGGGCGCGGCGGCGATCGGGTTGTGGCTGTTGCTCCGAGCCGACGGGGTCGGCAGCCTCCGGGGCGTCGGGCTCACGCTCCTTGCCTTCGCCGCCCTCGGGCCCGTCGTGCAACCGTGGTACCTGGTGTGGGGGCTTGTCGTGCTCGCTCCTATCGCCGCGGGGCTCACCCGGTCGGCGATCGTGGCCGTGTCGGCGGTGTTCTCGTTTCTCGGGTTGCCCGGCGGCCGGATGCTGCTCCGGGATCTCGGGCGGGCGAGCCCGCTCCTGATCGCCGCTGCGGTGGCCGCCCTGGCGCTGGTGGGCCTCCTCTCGCTCACGCCGCGCATCCGCCAGCTGCTGCGGGAGCGCCGTGCACGGGCAGCCGATCGCCTCGCCGAGGACAAGGCGAGCGTGCCGGCGGGCGGCACATGACCGCGACCGTCCAGGTGTCGGCCGACGGCCCGGTCCTCACGGTCACGATCGATCGTCCGGAGGTCCGCAACGCCGTGGATCGCCCGACTGCGGCGGCGTTGGCGGATGCGTTTCGTTCTTTCGAGGCGGCCGGCGAGCTGTCGGTGGCGGTGCTGACCGGGTCCGGGGGCACGTTCTGCGCCGGAGCGGATCTGAGGGCGATCGCGTCGGGACGAGGCAACCGCGTCGAGATCACCGGCGACGGACCGATGGGGCCAACCCGGCTCCGTCTTTCCAAGCCGGTCATCGCGGCAGTGTCCGGCCATGCGGTCGCCGGCGGTCTCGAGCTCGCGCTGTGGTGCGACCTGCGGGTGGCCGACGAGACGGCAGTATTCGGCGTGTTCTGCCGCCGGTGGGGCGTGCCGCTCGTCGACGGGGGCACCGTGCGGTTGCCCCGCTTGATCGGCATGAGCCGGGCGCTCGATTTGATCCTGACGGGCCGACCGGTGGGTGCCGCCGAGGCGCTCGCGCTGGGCCTTGCCAACCGCGTCGTGCCGGCCGGCGAAGCCTTGACTGCTGCCCGGGAGATCGCCGCCGAGATCGCCGGCTTGCCGCAGGCCTGCCTGCGCTCGGACCGGATGAGTGTCCTCGAGCAAGAAGGGCTGGACACCGAGGCGGCGCTGTCGAACGAGGTCCGGCGGGGTATCCCGGTGCTCGGCGAGGCGGTGACCGGGGCGGCCCGGTTCGCTGCCGGCGCCGGGCGCCATGGTGAGAAGGCGTCCGGCTGACGCTCAGAGCATGTGCTGGGCGAGGGCCACGTCGAGCCAGCGCCCGAACTTGCGGCCGACCTCACGCTCGACGCCGATGATCTCGAAGCCGCACGCCTTGTGCAACGCGATCGACGCCACCTGCTCGGTGATGATGCGCCCGATGACCGAATGGAAACCGTGGCTGCGCGCCGCCTCGACAGCCCCGCTCAGCAGCAGCCGCCCGACGCCTTGGCCACGGTACTCCTCGGCGACATAGACCGAGTCCTCGACGGCGGTGGCGTAGCCCGGCCTCGGCCGGTAGGCGGACAACGACGAGAAACCCGCCACCTTTCCCCCGTCATCAGCCACCATCACGGGGTAGACGCCCGAGTGGCCGGACATCCAAGCAGCCTGGTCGGACACTGATCGCGGGACGAGGTCGAGGGTCGCCGTCGACGACAGCACCTCGGCGTTGTAGATGAGGCGTATCGCCTCCGAGTCACTCTCGACGGCCCGCCGTAGCAACATGGCGGCCGATCGTAGTGACCTGCAGCGGTACCACCGAATGACCTGGTCCGGAAGTCCTTGTTCAGCAACTGACCGCACGGCCGATATGATCTCGTCGCGGGCATGCCCACCGGGGGCGTGATCGCCCCCTTAGCTCAGTCGGCAGAGCACAGCCATGGTAAGGCTGGTGTCGTCGGTTCGATTCCGACAGGGGGCTCAGGGCGGCGTAGCTCAGTTGGTAAGAGCACACGGCTCATAATCGTGGGGTCGCGGGTTCGAGTCCCGCCGCCGCTACCCGGAGCAGTATCAGAGTCGTACGACACGAGGATCAAGACACATGGCCAAGAACGAGAAGCGCGTGCAGGTGACGCTCGCTTGTGAGGTCTGCAAGCGTCGTAACTACATCACGACGAAGAACAAGCAGAACGACCGCGAGCGGATCGAGATGAAGAAGTACTGCCGATGGGAGCGCCAGCACACGCTCCACAAGGAGACCCGCTGACCCGTCACTCGAGCAACTAGTGATGTCGAGGTGAGCGCGCTCCGCGCTGTCGACCTCGACCTTCTCGGAGGCCCACGGCCGCCGGCGGCCGAGGCTTCCGAAGCGCTCGTCGCACGCGCTCGTGACGGGGACAAGTCTGCGTTCGAGGAGCTCGTCCGGCTCACCTCCCCGGCTTGCTACGCGCTGGCGTTCCGTCTCGTCGGGAACGAGGACGACGCACGAGATGTCGTGCAGGATGCCTACCTCCGGGCGTACCGGGGGTTGAGGCGGTTCCGGGGGGAGGCGGGTTTTGCGACATGGTTGCACCGCATCACGGTGAACTGCGCTGCGACGCTCCTGGAACGTCGCAGCAAGGCGTCGTGCGACCAGCTCGATGACCTCGACGATTCGGCGCAGCTGATCGAGAGCCGCTCGGAGCGGGACCCCGAATCAGCCGCGAGCACGGCGGACGACCGTGAGCGCTTGGTCGAGGCTCTCGGCGAGCTGCCTGACCAGCTCCGGCTCGTCGTCGTCCTGCGGGATGTCTACGACCTCTCGCACCGGGAGATCGCGAAGGAGCTCGGCATCAGCCAAGCCGCCGCGAAGGTCCGCCTCCACCGGGCGCGCCGGCGCTTGCGCGAGCGGTTGTTCCCCGGGCGGCGGCCAAAGGTCGAGCCGGAGGACCCGATGCCGGAGGACCCGATGCCGGAGGACCCGATGTCGGAGCACCCGATGCCGGAGCAGCCTGCCCCGCTGGTGGAGCTGGAGCACTCGGCGTGAGTCGGTTCGGGGACACGGCGATCGCTGTCGCCACGCGCCGGTCCTGGGCCTCGATGGCTCGCCCACGCCGGCGGATTGGGTCCGTGAGCTGTGCCGAGGTGGCCGCCGAGCTGCCTGGCATCCTGGACGATCGCCTGCCTGCTGCCGCGCCACTCGTGTCGCACGTCGAGAGCTGCCTGTTCTGCCAGGCGGAGGTCGCTCGTTACCGCCGGCTCGTGCGCCTGCTCCACCAACTGCGGACGGCCGATGTCGAGCCACCGCCGGGTGTGGTGGCCGACGTGCTCGCCGTCGTCGGCAGCGCGGCCAACCGCCGGATGATCCGGTCGGTGCTCGACGGACGGCGCCTGGCCTACGCGGGAACGGTCCTGGCGGCCGGCGGAGCAGCCGCCGGATTGGTGGCGCTGGCGAGGGCGCACACCCGCCATGTAGTACCGGCTGGAGCTGGTGCTATCGTGATGGCGCCCGGCGTGCTCGGTGCTCAGCGGGGTGGCGGGCTTGAACGCCCGTCCGGAGGGCAGTAGCTCAACTGGCAGAGCACCGGTCTCCAAAACCGGCGGTTGGGGGTTCGAGTCCCTCCTGCCCTGCACAATCAGCATTTCCATAGGTCCATTTGCTCAAATCGAGCCGAGGTCACGCAATGAATCGAGAAACCAAGCGCATGCTGCAGCGCCAGGGCCAGCTCGGGCCCGACGGAGCGCCACTGGCGGCCGGTCGCGAGCAGCGCGCCTCGGCGGCGACCACCCGGGCCGCGGCGGCGCAGCAGGCTGAGCGGCCGAGTTTCTTGCAACGAGTGTCCGAGTACCTCCGAGAGGTACGCAACGAGCTGGTCAAGGTGGCCTGGCCGGGACGTGCCGAGGTCATCAAGTACACGATCGTGGTGTTCTCCACCATCGTCCTGCTCACCTCGACGGTGTTCGGGCTCGACTTCGTGTTCGCCAAGTTCGTGATCTTCCTGTTCCCTGCGAAATAACACCAATAAGACCAATCGAGATCAAATCGTGAGTGACGAGACCACCTACCTTGACGACGCCTCCGCGGAAGCTGCCCCGGAGGATGTTGACGCGCCGGACGCCGAGGCGTCCGCCGACGCTGCCGAGGCTGTTGCCGAGCCTGCTGCCGAGCCTGCTGCCGAGGAGGTTGCAGAGCTCTTCGCCGGCGCCGACGGCGGGGACGAGGAGGAGGAGCCTCGTGAGCGTCCGCCGAGCCCGTACGACCGGCCCGGCCGGTGGTACGTCGTGCACACCTACGCCGGCTACGAGAACAAGGTGAAGTCCAACCTCGAGAGCCGCATCTCCTCCATGAACATGGAGGAGCGCATCTACGAGGTCGTGATCCCGATGGAAGAGGTCATCGAGGTCAAGAATGGCAAGCGGGTGCCGGTCCAGCGCAAAGTCTTCCCCGGCTACCTCCTCTGCCGCTGCGAGCTCGACGACGATTCGTGGTCGGTCATCCGCCAGACGCCGGGTGTGACGAGTTTCGTCGGCCCCGGCACGAAACCCACCCCGCTTCCCCGTGGGGAGATCGAAGCGATCCTGCAGGTGCGGCCCGAGGGCGCCGAGGGCCAGAAGCGGCCGAAGGCTCGCCTGGAGCACGAAGTGGGAGAGACCGTTCGCGTGAAGGAGGGGCCGTTCGCGGACTTCTCCGGCCAGATCGCGGAGATCAACGAGGACCAGCTGAAGCTGAAGGTCCTGGTCAACATCTTCGGCCGGGAGACCCCGGTCGAGCTCGAATTCAGTCAGGTCGCCAAGCTCTAGGCCGTCGGCCGCTGAGCGCAGGCACAACAAGGAGAGAGACGCACCACCATGGCACGTCGCCGCGTCACCGCTGTAGTGAAGATCCAGTTGCCCGCCGGGGCGGCCACTCCCGCGCCCCCGGTCGGAACGGCGCTCGGTCCACACGGCGTGCAGACGATGGAGTTCTGCAAGCAGTACAACGCCGCCACGGAGAACCAGCGCGGGACGATCATCCCCGTCGAGATCACGATCTACGAGGACCGGTCGTTCACCTTCGTGCTGAAGACCCCTCCGACGACCGTGTTGTTGCGGGAGGCGGCTGGCGTCGAGAAGGGCGCCCAGCTGGTCGGGCGGGAGATCGCCGGAACGGTCACCGACTCCCAGCTCACCGAGATCGCAGAGAAGAAGATGCCCGACCTGAACGCGAACGACCTCGAGGCGGCTAAGCGCCAGGTCGCGGGTACCGCCCGGTCGATGGGCATCTCGGTCGCCTGACGCGCGGACGACTGAGCACCGAAAGGGATATGACGTGAGCAACGGAAAGCGATACACCGACCTGCTGAAGCGGTTTGACCGCCAGCGCCTGTACTCGCCGCTCGAGGCCATCGACCTCGTGAAAAGCCTTGCGGTTGCCAAGTTCGACGAGACGATCGAGATGGCCGTGCGCCTCGGGGTCGACCCTCGCCGTGCCGACCAGATCGTCCGAGGGTCGCTGGCACTGCCGGCCGGCACCGGCCGGACCAAGCGCGTCGCCGTCTTCGCCGCGGGTGAGGCTGCCGACGAGGCTCGTGCCGCCGGCGCCGACGTCGTGGGCTCAGACGACTTGGTGGCGAGGATCGAGAAGGAAGGGTTTCTCGAGTTCGACGTCGCAATCGCCACTCCCGACCTCATGGCGCAGGTCGGCCGGCTCGGGCGCGTCCTCGGGCCCCGAGGGTTGATGCCCAACCCGAAGACCGGCACCGTCACCACCGACGTCGCTCGGGCCGTGAGCGAATTCCGGGGCGGCCGCGTCGAGTACCGCACCGACCGTGTGGGCAACATCCACGTGCCGATCGGGAAGGCATCCTTCGAGCGCGAGCAGCTGATCGAGAACTTCCGTGCCGTCGTCGACGAGCTGCTCCGTGTGAAGCCAGCCGCTGCGAAGGGGCGCTACATCCGTTCGGTCACGCTGAGCTCCACCCAGGGACCGGGCGTCCATATGGACCCGACGCGGGTGCGCATCACCGACGAGGAGCTCGCCGCAACCGCTTGAGCGCTTCGCTCGTAGCGCGGGCGGTTGGAGGGCTGCGCTGGGCCAGCTGGCTGGGCGATTGGGCGTTGGGCGTTCGGCGTTGGGCGTTGGGCGTTGGGCGGGAGAGCCGGGCATAATGTCAATTCCGAGAGTTGCCACTTAGCAATAAGTAAGAAGTTTCGAAATTAGATGTACCCACCGCCCGGAAGAGCGAATTCGTCGCCGGCGAGACGGTTACGCCTGCCGCAGGCCTGATAGGCGATGTCGCCCGTGCAGAGGCCTCCTTGCCGTCGGCTACGATGTCTCCTCACAACTGACCAAGTCGCCAGAGACATCCGGTGCACCACGGTGCTCAAAGGGCTTCGGCCCGCCCGACGAGGCGAAGTCGTAAGGCTTCCTTTCGTCCGCGCCGTGCAGCACCCGAGTTGACGACCGGGTCGCACAGATCGCAAGTTACGAAGACGACGAAGGGAGTGCAGGTGGCTGGCCCAAGAGCCGAAAAGATCGCCGTGGTCGAGGAGGTCCGAGGCCACCTCGAGCAGGCGGACGCCGCCATCCTCACCGAGTACCGGGGCCTCAAGGTCACCGATCTTTCCACGCTGCGCCGAGCGCTGCGCGCCGCCGGTGCGGACTACAAGATCTACAAGAACACCCTGGTCAAGCGTGCTACTGCCGACACTCGCCACGCCGTGATCGGCACGCTGCTCGAGGGTCCCACCGCGATCGCCTTCGTGGAGCACGACGTAGCGGCGGCGGCGAAGGTCCTGCGGGAGTTCGCCAAGACGCACCCGGCGCTTGTAGTGAAGGGGAGTTTCATCGGCTCGGGCCTCCTCGACGCTCGGACGACCAACGCCCTCGCCGACCTTCCGTCCCGTGAGGTGCTGCTCGCTCAGATCGCCGGAGCGCTGGCCGCACCGTTGCGCCAGTTCGCCAGCTTGCTGAAGGCGCTTCCGCAGAACCTCGCCTACGGGCTCTCGGCGCTCATCGACCAGCGGGTGGCTGGCGGGGAGCTTCTGCCCGCCGTCGCCGACGTCGCCCCAGCCGCCGACGTCGCCCCAGCCGCCGACGTCGCCCCAGCCGCCGACGTCGCCCCAGCCGCCGACGTCGCCCCAGCCGCCGACGTCGCCCCAGCCGAGCAAGCTGCACCAGCTGAGGTCGCCGCAGAGGAGGCACCCGCCGAGGAAGCCGCACCAGCTGAGGCTGCAGCGGAGGCACCGGCGGAGGCCGGGGCTGCAGCCGCCGACGAGGCAGCGCCGGCTGAGGCTGCCGTCGTCGAAGGGCGGACGGATGAGGCCGCGGCCGATGTGAGCGCCTCCGGGGACGCTGATGATGCGGAGGGCGAGGTTTCGAGCCCCGAAGCATCATCGGAGGCCTCGGCTGCCGCCGAGGCGGAGGGCGAGGTTTCGAGCCCGGAGGCATTATCAGTGGCCCCGCCAGCCGGCGATGCCGAAGAGAGCGACACCACTGACGAGAGCGCCGAGTAGCGCTCCGTCTTGATCTGACGACCCACTAGCAGGAAACGACAGGGAGCAACTGATGGCAACCAAGGAAGAGATCCTCGACGGCATCGCCAGCATGACCGTCCTCGAGCTGAGCGAGCTCCTGAAGGAGTTCGAGGAGCGTTTTGGCGTTACGGCCGCCGCCCCGGTCGCCGTTGCGGCTGCCCCTGCCGGCGCCGGCGAGGCCGCTCCGGTCGAGGAAGAGCAGGACGAGTTCGACGTCATCCTCACGGCCGCCGGCGACAAGAAGATCCAGGTCATCAAGGAGGTCCGTTCGCTCACGAACCTCGGCCTCAAGGAGGCCAAGGACCTGGTCGACGGCGCGCCGAAGCCCGTGCTCGAGAAGGTGACGAAGGAAGACGCCGAGAAGGCCAAGGCCCAGCTCGAGACCGCCGGCGCCTCCGTCGAGCTCAAGTAGTCAGGGGCGGGGGGCGCCGGGCTTGCCCGGCGCCCGATCGCCCGATCCGGTGGCGGAGGGATTATCCCTTGACGCCGGGCGGCGCTTCCCGTACCCTTCCCCGGGGCAAGTTGCCCGGGTGTTGCTCGCGCGTCCTGACGCGAGTATGCTGTTCTGTTGCCGTGCCCTCCCCGCGCTTGATTGCAATCTCCTGTCTACCTTGACGCGCGCCCGGGCACGGACCGTCCCGAGTTCCCGGTCGTCTCGTTTTCGCGAGGAGTAGAGCCTTGCCGTCTCGTTCCCGCACGCCGGACCGATTTTCGTTCGCCAAGTTGGACGAGGTCCTGCCGCTTCCCGATTTGATTTCAGTCCAGCGCGACTCGTTCCAGTGGTTCTTGGACCGCGGTCTGGCTGAGACCTTTGCCGACATCAGTCCCATCGCAGACTTCACGGATCAGCTGCGGCTCGAGCTCGAGTTCGACCCGAGCGACGCCGACCTGCGCCCGCCGCCGAAGTTCACGATCGACGAGTGCAAGGCGAAGGACATCACGTACGCGGCGCCGATCTTCGTGCGTGCCCGCTTCATGAACGCCTCGACAGGCGAGATCAAGGAGCAGACCGTCTTCATGGGCGACTTCCCCATGATGACCGACCGCGGCACGTTCATCATCAACGGCACCGAGCGCGTCGTCGTGAGCCAGCTCGTCCGCTCGCCAGGTGTGATCTTCCAGCCTGGGCGTGACCAGAAGACGATCGTCACCGGCACCATCCACCCCTACCGCGGTGAGTGGATCGAGTTCGACGTGGAGGCCAAGCCGAACCGCGACGTGACCGCCGGCGCCCGGGTCGCCCGCAAGCGCCGCCTGTCGCTATTCGTCGTGCTGCGCGCCCTCGGCTACGAGGACGAGGAGTTCCTCACCAAGTTCGTCCGCCACTTCGACTTCCTCGAAGGCCAGTGGGAGCGCGAGCGCGAGCTCGTGCCGACGCGGGACGAGGCCCTGCTCGAGATCTACAAGCGTGCGCGTCCCGGTGAGCCGTTGTCGCTCGAGGCCGCACGGGTGTATTTCGAGAACGCCTTCTTCAACCCGCGTCGCTACGACCTCACCCGGGTCGGCCGGTACAAGCTGAACCGGAAGCTCGGGCCGGAGATCGAGCGTATCTCGCAGCTGCTCAACCACGACCTCGAGCGTCCCGCCCCCGACCAGGGCGTGCTCAGTCCGTGCGAGGTCCTCGCCGCCGCGACCTACATGCTGCACCTCGCCAACGGCGAGCCCGGTTACCGGCTCGACGACCAGGACCACTTCGCCAACCGGCGAATCCGGTCGGTGGGTGAGCTGATCCAGAACCAGGTCCGGATCGGGCTGTCCCGCATGGAGCGCGTTGTCCGTGAGCGGATGACGACCCAGGACGTCGAGGCGATCACGCCGCAGACGTTGATCAACATCCGCCCGGTTGTCGCCGCCATCAAGGAGTTCTTCGGCACGAGCCAGCTGTCGCAGTTCATGGACCAGCACAACCCGCTGTCCGGCCTCGCCCACAAGCGGCGCCTCTCGGCCCTCGGGCCGGGTGGGTTGTCGAGGGAGCGGGCGGGTTTCGAAGTGCGAGACGTGCACACGTCCCACTACGGACGCATGTGCCCGATCGAGACGCCCGAAGGTCCGAACATCGGTCTGATCGGACACCTCGCCACGTACGCGAGGGTCAATGAGCACGGTTTCATCGAGACGCCGTACCGTCGCGTCGCCGACGGCCGGGTCACCGACGACATCACCTACCTCGCCGCTGACGAGGAGGAGGAGTACGTCATCGCCCAGGCGTCGGCCGAGCTCGACCACGACGGCCGTTTCGTCGAGGAGCGTGTGCTCGTGCGCCGCGGGCCACAAGGTGCCGGCGTCCGGGTGGGTGCGACCTCGACGTCGTACGGGACAACGAGCGAGGTCGACTACGTCCCGCCGGCCGAGGTCGACCTGATGGACGTGTCGCCGAAGCAGATCCTTTCGGTCTCGACGGCGCTCATCCCCTTCGTCGAGCACGACGACGCCAACCGTGCCCTCATGGGTGCCAACATGCAGAAACAGGCGGTTCCGCTGCTCGTGCCGGAGGCCCCGTACATCGGGACCGGAATCGAGGCCCGGGCGGCCCGCGACGCCGGCGAGCTCATCATCGCCGAGGCCGCCGGCAAGGTGACCGAGGTCGCCGGCGGCCACATCGCCGTCGAGTACAAGGCGGGCGAGAAGAACCGCTTCGGTGTCGAGCTCGGTCGTCGCGTGTACCCGCTCTTCAAGTTCCGCCGCTCGAACCAGAACACCTGCATCAACCACAAGGCGCTCGTCTCCGAAGGCGACGACGTCCATGCCGGTGACCTGCTTGCGGACGGGCCCTCCACCCACAACGGTGAGCTGGCGCTCGGCAAGAACCTGCTCGTGGCGTTCATGCCGTGGGAGGGCTACAACTACGAGGACGCCATCATCCTCTCCGAGCGCATCGTGCGCGATGACGTGCTCACCTCGATCCACATCGAGGAGCACGAGGTCGACGCTCGTGACACCAAGCTCGGTGCCGAGGAGATCACGCGGGACATCCCGAACCTGTCCGACGACATCCTCGCCGACCTCGACGAGCGCGGGATCATCCGCGTCGGCGCCGAGGTCGGCCCGGGCGACATCCTCGTCGGTAAGGTCACGCCGAAGGGCGAAACCGAGCTGACCCCTGAGGAGCGCCTACTCCGGGCGATCTTCGGTGAGAAGGCTCGTGATGTCCGGGACACGAGCCTCAAGGTCCCCCACGGGGAGTATGGCAAGGTCATCGACGTCCGGGTGTTCTCGCGAGACGACTCGCACGAGCTCCCGCCGGGCGTCAACCAGCTCGTCCGGGTCTACGTTGCCCAGAAGCGCAAGATCTCCGAGGGAGACAAGCTCGCAGGCCGTCATGGCAACAAGGGCGTCATCTCGAAGATCCTGCCGATCGAGGACATGCCGCACTTGGCCGACGGCACGCCGGTCGACATCATTTTGAACCCGCTCGGCGTGCCGAGCCGGATGAATGTCGGCCAGGTGCTCGAAGGCCACCTCGGTTACGCCGCCCGGTGGGGCTGGGAAGGGCTGACCGCGTCGAACGGCAAGCCACTCCCGCCGCCGCTCCGCGGCACCGAGACGAAGACCCGCCCCGGCACCGACCCGCGGGTCTGGATCTCGACGCCGGTGTTCGACGGCGCCCACTGGGACGAGACGGCCGCAGCGGGGAACAAGCCCACCATCAAGAAGCTGTTCGAGACTCTCGACTCCGACACGGTCGACGGCAGCCAGCGCCAGATCGGTTCGGACGGGAAGGTCACGCTGTACAACGGCCGGACCGGCGAGGCCTTCGACAACCCGATCATGGTGGGCTACGTGTACATCTTGAAACTCGCCCACCTCGTGGACGACAAGATCCACGCCCGGTCGACCGGCCCCTACTCGATGATCACCCAGCAGCCCCTAGGTGGGAAGGCCCAGTTTGGTGGCCAGCGCTTTGGTGAGATGGAAGTGTGGGCTCTCGAGGCCTACGGAGCTGCGTACGCGCTGCAGGAGCTGCTCACCATCAAGTCCGACGACGTCTTGGGACGAGTGAAGGTCTACGAGGCGATCGTCAAGGGGGAGAACATCCCCGAACCGGGCATCCCCGAGAGCTTCAAGGTGCTCATCAAGGAGATGCAGTCACTTTGCCTGGACGTCGAGGTGCTCTCGACATCCGGCGCGCAGATTGAGATGCGAGAGCTCGACGAGGACGTGTACCGCACGGCCGAGGAGCTCGGCATCGACATCAGCCGTCCCGAGCGCGGTTCCGATGAGGAAGACGCTCGTAGGGCGGCGGAGAGGGGTTTCTAAGGTGCTCGACGTCAACGACTTCGATCAGATCCGCATCGGGCTAGCCACTGCGGACGACATCCGCGCCTGGTCGCACGGTGAGGTTCGTAAGCCCGAGACCATCAACTACCGCACGCTTCGTCCGGAGAAGGACGGTCTCTTCTGCGAGAAGATCTTCGGTCCGACCAAGGACTGGGAGTGCTACTGCGGCAAGTACAAGCGGGTGCGATTCCGCGGCATCATCTGCGAGCGGTGCGGCGTCGAGGTGACGCGCTCGAAGGTCCGGCGCGAGCGCATGGGCCACATCGAGCTCGCCGCCCCGGTGGTGCACATCTGGTATCTGCGAGGCACGCGCTCATGGTTGGCATACCTGCTCATGGGCACCGAGGCTCGTGAGGAGCTGAAGGCCAAGCAGCTCGAGAAGGTCATCTACTTCGCCGCCTACCTCGTGACGAAGGTCGACGAGGAGAAGCGTCACGCCGACCTACCGAGTCTCGAGGCCGAGCTGCAGTCCGAGATCGTCGAGATCGAGCGCGGCCGCGACCTCGAGGCTGAGCGCCGCTTGGCCGATCTCGAGCGGGAGCTTAAGGAGCTCGAAGCCGGCGGCTCCAAGGAGTCCGAGCTCCGTGCCCGCCAGCGCGCCGTGGAGAAGGAAGTGACCGGTGTGCGCGAGCGCGCCGATCAGGACGTCGCCATGGCACGCAAGGCCTTCACCGAGCTGGGTGACCTGCACGCTCGCAAGATCATCGAGGACGAGCTCGTCTGGCGTGAGCTGAAGGGCCGCTACTCCGCTTACTTCGAAGGCGGGATGGGTGCCGAGGCGATCGCTCAGCTGATCGAGCGCCTCGACCTCGACGAGGAGGAGGTCAAGCTCCGCGAGGCCATCGACCCGGTCGACGGTCGTCGTCCGCTGTCGGCGCAACGCAAGCAGAAGGCGATCAAGCGCCTGAAGATCGTCTCGGCCTTCAACCGCCGCGATGAGAACGGCCGCCGGGTGAACGACCCTCGCGCCATGATCCTCGGCGCCGTCCCGGTGATCCCGCCAGACCTGCGGCCGATGGTGCAGCTCGACGGTGGTCGTTTTGCGACGAGCGACTTGAACGACCTGTACCGCCGCGTCATCAACCGCAACAACCGGCTGAAGCGGCTGCTGGACCTCGGCGCGCCCGAGATCATCATCAACAACGAGAAACGGATGTTGCAGGAGGCCGTCGACGCACTGTTCGACAACGGCCGCCGCGGGCGCCCGGTGACGGGCCCGGGCAACCGGCCGCTCAAGAGCCTCTCGGACATGTTGAAGGGCAAGCAGGGGCGTTTCCGCCAGAACCTGCTCGGCAAGCGCGTCGACTACTCCGGCCGTTCGGTCATCGTGGTCGGCCCGACGCTCAAGCTGCACCAGTGCGGCCTGCCGAAGCTCATGGCACTCGAGCTGTTCAAGCCGTTCGTCATGAAGCGGCTCGTCGACACCGAGATCGCCCAGAACATCAAGTCCGCCAAGCGGATGGTCGAGCGTCGCCGCACCGCAGTCTGGGACGTGCTCGACGAGGTGATCAAAGAGCACCCAGTCCTGCTGAACCGGGCGCCCACGCTGCACCGCTTGGGCATCCAGGCCTTCGAGCCTGTGCTTGTCGAGGGCAAGGCCATCCAGATCCACCCGCTCGTCTGCGCGGCGTTCAACGCCGACTTCGACGGCGACCAGATGGCGGTCCACCTGCCGCTGTCGGCAGAGGCGCAGGCCGAGGCCCGCGTCCTGATGCTGTCGGCGAACAACATCCTGTCGCCGGCGACCGGTCGCCCCGTGACCGTCCCGTCGCAGGACATGGTGTTCGGCGCCTACTACCTCACGCTCATCGAGCCTGAGGCCAAGGGCTCCGGCCGGGTGTTCCGCAACCTCTACGAGGTGGAGCAGGCTTATGAGGCCGGCGACGTCCACCTGCACGCCAAGATCACCCTTCGCCGCGGTCCTGACGGCTTCTGCTTCCCGCTCCAGGGACGCCGCCACGGGACCGTCGGTGGTGGCGCGCCAGCCGCCAGCGAGGTGACTGCTGATCCCGACGCCGCCGAGGTCACCGAGATCGAGACGACCCCAGGGCGGATGTTCTTCAACAGCGCCCTCCCGGAGAACTTCGGTTACGTGAACGACGTCGTCGGCAAGCGTGCGACGAGCATCGCCACGATCGTCGAGCAGATCGCCGCCAACTACCCCAAGTCGCTGGTCGCTGAGAGTTTGGACCGGATCAAGGACCTCGGGTTCCGTTTCGCCACCCGATCGGGTCTCACGATCTCGATCGACGATGTCAAGACCCCGCCGGACAAGCGGGCGATCCTCGACCGCTACGAGAAGGAAGCCGAGAAGGCCGAGACCCAGTTCAAGCGGGGCATCATCACCGACGACGAGCGGCGCCAGAAGGAGATCGAGATCTGGACGTCGGCGAACTCCGAAGTGGGGCGCGCCATGGAGCGGACCCTCGCCACGATCGCCTTCAACCCCCTCGACATGATGGTGGACTCGGGCGCTCGTGGTAACCCGCAGCAGGTCCGGCAGATCGCCGGCATGAAGGGCCTCGTGTCGAACCCACGTGGCGAGATGATCCCCCGTCCGATCAAGTCCTCGTTCCGTGAGGGCCTGTCGGTGCTCGAGTACTTCATCTCGACCCACGGCGCCCGCAAGGGACTGGCCGACACGGCACTTCGTACGGCGGACTCCGGCTACCTCACGCGGCGTCTCGTTGACGTCGCCCAGGAGCTCATCGTCCGGATCGAGGACTGCGGCAGCGTTCGCGGCATCTGGATCGAGGACGTAGTCGTCGACCAGGCTGGCAAGCGCAGCTACCTCGAAACCCGGTTGTTCGGGCGTGTGCTCATCGAGCCGGTGACGCTGTCCGACGGTCGGACCCTCGAGGTCGGCATGACGCTGCGTGACGTCGAGCTGGCGGTGCTGGCGGCTGACCCTGCGGTCGATCGTGTCCGGGTGCGCTCGGTGCTCACCTGCGAGGCTCCGCACGGCGTGTGCGCGCTGTGCTACGGCCAGTCGCTCGCGACCGGTCGCGAGATCGAGCTCGGTGAGGCAGTGGGTGTCATCGCCGCCCAGTCCATCGGTGAGCCGGGCACCCAGCTCACCATGCGGACGTTCCACACTGGTGGTGTGGTGGGTGAGGACATCACCCACGGCCTCCCGCGAGTGGTCGAGCTGTTCGAGGCCCGTACCCCAAAGGGTGCCGCCGTGCTCGTGCGCGAGCCCGGAGTGGTGCGGATCGACGAGGACGAGACCGGCCGGCGGGTCACCGTCGTGGCCGACGACGGGGCGGAGCAGACGGTCACCCTGTCGGCACGTGCCCACCTCGAAGTCACGAACGGGCAGGAGGTTCACCCCGGTGACGCGCTCGTCGAGGGCCCGAAGGACCCGAAGGAGCTGCTCGAGATCAAGGGCATCCGGGAGACTCAGCAGTACCTCGTCGAAGAGGTACAGAAGGTGTACCGGGACCAGGGTGTCGCCATCCACGACAAGCACATCGAGCTGATCGTCCGGCAGATGCTCCGCCGGGTGCTCGTCGCCGAGCCGGGTGACGCACTGTTCCTGCCTGGCGAGCGTGTCGACTCCCAGCGCTACGCGGCGGTCAACCGCGAGCTCGTCCAGGCTTCGAAGCGTCCCGCTGAGGGCCGCCCGGAGCTCATGGGTATCACGAAAGCGTCGCTCGCCACCGACTCGTGGCTGTCGGCGGCGTCGTTCCAGGAGACGACGCGGGTACTGACCGAGGCGGCCATCGATGGGCGCTCCGACCAGCTGTTCGGGCTGAAGGAGAACATCATCATCGGAAAGCTCATCCCGGCTGGGACCGGAATGGCGCGCTACCGGTCCGTCGAGGTCGACACGCCCGATGCCCAGCGGATGTCGTTCTGGTCGTCGGACCTGGAGGGAGGCACCGAGGGGCTAGAGGGCACGCCGGCTGACTTGGCTGCATGGCTCCGTGATGTCGGACGCACCTCGCTCGCCGAGGGCGAAGTCGGTGACGCCTACGACACGGGTTTCAGCACCGGGTACGAGACGGAACCGGCGAACTTCGTTCCGGGTGACGACGTGGGTGATCCCTACGCAGCCCCAGCTGAGGAGTTCCCGGTGCCCGAGGAGGGCTCGGCTTAGCTTTCTTTGTAGCGCCCACGCGGGGCGTCGGTGCTCCGGGCTCGAAACCTAACCCGGTTCACCGCCGCCCCGCGTGCCGCGTGCCGCGTGCCGCGTGCCGCGTACGGGGCGGCGCCGGCGCCGGCGCTGGCGCCGGCGCCGTTTGGCTCGTGACGCACGGCGACGGAAGCAGACTGGGTGCACAGCGTGTCGTAAACGAGCCCGTTACAACACGCTGTGCACCCAGACGGCGTTGAGGGCAGGTGCGCCGCTCGGATCGGGGGCGTAGTCAGAGACGCTCGGATGCTCTAGGTTGGCATCGGTGACCGAGAGCCCGACCGGCGACGTGGCGTCAGCGGCTGTCGCCGGCACACCAGCCCCTTCGACACCAGCCCCTTCGACACCAGCCCCTTCGACACCAGCTCCTCTCGTGCCGACGGCGGACCCTCCGGTGCCAGCGGCACACGCGTTCCCAGCCGGAGCCGACGCCCCGTTTCCGGCCGTGCCTGCTAAGGCACCCGTGCCTGCTAAGGCACCCGCGCCTGCCTCCGCACCCATGGTGGCCCAGCCGGCCGACCCGCAGCAGCTGCTCAGGGTGTCCGACTCCGAGCGCGAGCACGTGGTCACGTTGTTGACCGACGCCTGCGCCGAAGGGCGGCTGACCCTCGAGGAGATGGGTGCCCGCGTGGGCTCGGCCTACAACGCCGTGACCCGGGCGGATCTCGTGCCGCTCACCGTGGACCTGCCGGTGGGGTCGATGGCGCCGGCACAGGCGCCGGTGCCGGCGGCGGCGCCGGCGGCGGCGGATCTCGTGTACGGCAAACCGCCTCGCAAGCACAAGAAGTGGCTGGTCACGGTGATGGGGGAGCTGAAGCGCGGCGTCCCCCGCCTCGAGGAGCACACAGTCGTCGTGACGGTGATGGGGGAGTCCAAGCTCGACCTCCGTCGGGCGCTCATCGATAGCCCCCACATCGAGCTGCACACGTACCTGCTCATGGGCGAGCAGCAGATCGTGGTGCCCGAGGGCGTGGAGGTCGACGTGACCGGCTTTGTGTTCATGGGCGAGAAACGCGTCGATGTCGCCGACATCCGCCCTCGCCCCGGCGTACCTCGCCTGCACATCCGAGTGATCGGGATGATGGGCGAGATCAAGATCCGTACCGGGTGATTACAGGCTCGCGCCCCGGTCATGTGAAGTCGGTGTGGGCCGGGCGTTCCCGATCCGTCCGTTCGGTCCGCACCGGCCACCCCCGCACCCGTCCACGCGCCGGCCCGGGCGTCCGTGTGGCAAGCCCCAGCGCCGGCCTTCTATCCGGCCTTCTATCCGGCCTTCTATCCGGCCTTCAGTGTCGCCCAAGCGGTGCCGCTGTCACCGTTGGTTTGCACAGTGCAAAGTTGCCGTGACAGCGACGTGCCCGACCACGGCTGCCGGCGGCGACGATGCCGGCGCCGCTGCCGGCGACGGCCCGCCGGCTTGGCGGCCGTACCACCCGGCATTTGGGTAATCGGCCAGTCGGAGTGCCCCAGGGCCGGTGATATAGTCATATTGCCCTGGCGGGGCAGGTGTTTCGCGCCCCCGCACCCAACCGGCGATCAGACTTCAAGAGGATTCGCGTGCCCACAATCGCCCAGCTCGTCCGCAGCGGCCGAGAGACTCCGAGGACGAAGACCAAGACACCCGCGCTCAAAGGCGCCCCGCAACGCCGGGGCGTGTGCACGCGTGTCTACACGACGACTCCGAAGAAGCCGAACTCGGCGCTTCGCAAGGTCGCCCGTGTCCGCCTCACGAGTGGGGTCGAGGTCACGGCGTTCATCCCTGGGGTCGGGCACAACCTCCAGGAGCACTCGATCGTGCTCGTGCGCGGCGGCCGCGTGAAGGACCTCCCGGGCGTGCGCTACAAGATCGTTCGCGGGACGCTCGATACCTCCGGCGTACGTGACCGTGCTCAGGCCCGCAGCCGTTACGGAACGAAGAAGGAGTCCTGAGTTGCCCCGCAACGGCCCCCCACCGCGTCGTGAGCTTGTACCGGACCCTGTCTACCGGTCCGTGCTCGTCACCCAGCTCGTCAACAAGATCCTGTCCCGCGGCAAGCGCTCACTTGCCGAGCGAATCGTCTACGAGGCGCTCGAGGTGGTCAAGGAGAAGACGGCTGCCGACCCGATCCAGGCACTGAAGCGGGCGCTCGACAACACCCGGCCGGACCTCGAGGTGAAGAGCCGGCGAGTGGGCGGTGCGACGTACCAGGTCCCAGTCGAGGTGAGGCCTCGGCGGGCAACCACGCTCTCGATCCGCTGGCTCGTGACCTACGCTGCCCAGAGGCGTGAGCGCACGATGGCGCTCAAGCTCGCCAACGAGATCCTCGATGCATCCAATGGCATCGGTGCAGCCGTGAAACGCAAAGAGGACATGCACAAGATGGCCGAGTCGAACAAGGCGTTCGCGCACTACCGCTGGTAGGACCGGTCCTGGCGGCCGGCTGACCCGGCGGCTACCACGACGTCTCGGGGCCTGACGGGACCCGAGCCTCACGACCTATCGCGGCCGCACCACGACCAACAGCTGCCGACACAGGCAAGAGAAGACACGATCGACATGGCAACAACTTCAATCCGCGAATTCCCGCTCGCCAGGACCCGGAACATCGGGATCATGGCTCACATCGACGCGGGCAAGACCACGACGACCGAGCGGATCTTGTACTACACGGGTCGCAACTACAAGATGGGCGAGGTTCACGAGGGCGGCGCCACGATGGACTGGATGATCCAGGAGCAGGAGCGCGGCATCACGATCACCTCGGCTGCGACGACGTGCCGTTGGAAGAACACCTGGATCAACATCATCGACACCCCGGGCCATGTCGACTTCACCGTCGAGGTCGAGCGGTCGCTGCGGGTGCTCGACGGGGCCGTCGCGGTCTTCGACGCCGTGGCCGGCGTTGAGCCGCAGACCGAAACCGTGTGGCGGCAGGCGAACAAGTACCACGTGCCGCGCATCTGCTTCATCAACAAGATGGACCGCGTCGGTGCCGACTTCAACCGTGCCGTGCAGATGATCCGCGATCGCCTCGAGGCGATCCCGGCCGTCACGCAGCTCCCGGTCGGTGCCGAGGGTGGCTTCCGGGGTGTGATCGACCTGCGGACGATGAAGGCGCTCCTCTGGGAAGAGGGCATGGGCGAGAAGTGGTCGGAGGAGGAGATCCCGGCCGCCCTGGTTGATGGTGCCGAGGCGGCGCGCCACGAGCTCATCGACGTGCTGTCGAATTACGACGACAACATCATGGAGCGTTACGTCGGCGAGGAGGAGATCACCGCCGACGACCTGACTCACGCGTTGCGGATCGCCACCATCGGGAGCCACATCGTCCCGGTACTGTGCGGATCGGCGTTCAAGAACAAGGGCGTCCAGCCCATGCTCGACGCGGTCGTCGACTACCTCCCGAGCCCGGTGGACGTTCCTCCCACGGTCGGCACCGACGTGAAGACCGGTGAGCCCGTCATCCGCGATGCCCGCGACGACGAGTCGTTCTCCGCACTTGCTTTCAAGATCATGAGCGACCCGTTCGTGGGCAAGCTCACCTACCTCCGCGTGTATTCGGGCACGCTCGAGAAGGGCACGGCCGTGCTCAACACGACGAAGGATCGCAAGGAGCGGATCGGCCGCATCCTGCAGATGCACGCCAACCACCGCGAGGACAAGGACGCCATCTACACCGGCGACATCGTCGCCGTCGTCGGCCTCAAGTCGACCTCGACTGGTGACACGTTGTGCGAAGCGTCGCACCCGGTGCTGCTGGAGACGCTGGAGTTTCCCGAGCCGGTGATCCACGTCGCCGTCGAGCCGAAGACGAAGGCCGACCAGGACAAGCTCAGCAAGGCCCTCTTCGCCCTCTCCGAGGAGGACCCGACGTTCCGCGTCCGCTCGGACGAGGAGACCGGACAGACCGTGATCTCGGGGATGGGCGAGCTGCACCTCGAGGTGCTGGTCGACCGCATGCTGCGGGAGTTCAAGGTCGACGCTCACGTCGGCAAGCCCCAGGTCGCCTATCGGGAGACCGTGCGTGACGCCGTCAACAAGATCGAGGAGCGCTACGTCCGCCAGACCGGTGGCCGTGGCCAGTATGGTCACGTCGTCATCGACTTGGAGCCGACTGGGCCCGGCGCCGGGTTCGAGTTCGTCGACAAGATCGTCGGCGGCGTCGTGCCGAAGGAGTACATCGGCGCGGTCGACTCCGGCATCCAGGAAGCGATGAACTCCGGAGTGCTGGCCGGTTTCCCGGTCGTCGACCTGAGGGTCACGTTGGTCCACGGTTCGTACCACGACGTCGACTCGTCGGAGATGGCCTTCAAGATCGCCGGCTCGCTGGCGTTCAAAAAGGCCTGCAGGGCGGCTCGGCCCGTGCTCCTCGAGCCCATCATGGAGGTCGAGGTCGTCACCCCCGACGACTACCTCGGCGACGTGATCGGCGACTTGTCGTCGAGGCGAGGGCGGGTCGAGGGCATGGAACAGCGAGGCGCCAGCCACGTCGTGCGTGCCCAGGTTCCGCTGTCCGATATGTTCGGCTACGCTACCGACCTGCGTTCGCGCACTCAGGGTCGGGCCACGTACACCATGCAGTTCGACTCCTACCAGGAAGTTCCCGAGTCGGTCTCGCGGGAGATAATCGCCCGCGTGACCGGTGCGTGAGCCGACAGGAGCGGAGGAGCGCTACCGGGGACGGTCAACGACCGGACCTGGTGTGACGGCGTGGGCCGCCGGAAGGGAATTCCGCCCGGCAGTCCACGATCGGTACGAATCACAGTTCAACTCGCATGGCAGTCAATGAAGACGCGGCGCCACCGGGCGCCGCCAGGACCAAACGGAGCGGTCGGCACCAATGGCCAAGAAGAAATTCGAGCGGACAAAGCCCCATGTCAACGTCGGCACCATGGGTCACATCGACCATGGCAAGACGACGCTGACGGCTGCCATCACCAAGGTGCTCCATGAGCACAACCCGAACGTTGCCTTCACGGCCTTCGACGAGATCGACAAGGCTCCTGAAGAGAAGGCTCGTGGCATCACCATCGCGATCGCGCACGTCGAGTACGAGACGGACAAGCGCCACTACGCGCACGTCGACATGCCCGGCCACGCCGACTACATCAAGAACATGATCACCGGTGCGGCTCAGGTCGACGGTGCCATCCTCGTGGTCTCCGCCGCTGACGGCCCGATGCCGCAGACCCGTGAGCACGTGCTGCTCGCCCGCCAGGTGGGCGTCCCGTCGATCGTGGTCGCCCTGAACAAGGCCGACATGGTCGAGGACGAGGAACTGCTCGAGCTCGTCGAGCTCGAGGTACGTGAGCTGCTGAGCGAGTACGACTTCCCAGGCGACGACATCCCGGTCGTGCGCGTCAGCGCCCTCAAGGCGCTGCAGGGTGACTCCGAGGCGGCCGAAGGGATCATGCAGCTCATGGCTGCGGTCGACGACTACATCCCCGTGCCGTTGCGCGAGGTCGAAAAGCCGTTCCTCATGTCGGTCGAGGACGTCATGACCATCTCCGGCCGTGGCACAGTGGTCACCGGCCGCATCGAGCAGGGCGTCGTGAAGGTCGGCGACGAGGTCGAGATCGTAGGCCTCCGCCCGACCCAAAAGACGGTCTGCACGGGCGTGGAGATGTTCCACAAGCTCCTCGACCAGGGCCAGGCCGGTGACAACATCGGCGCCCTCCTCCGTGGTGTGAAGAAGGAAGAGGTCGAGCGTGGCCAGGTGCTCTGCAAGCCGGGCTCCATCACGCCGCATACGAACTTCGAGGCCAACGTGTACGTCCTGACGAAGGAGGAAGGTGGCCGTCACAAGCCGTTCTTCTCCAACTACCGTCCGCAGTTCTACTTCCGCACGACGGACGTAACCGGGACGATCGCCCTGCCCGAGGGCACCGAGATGGTCATGCCGGGGGATAACACCCCGATGCTCGTCGAGCTCGGCAAGCCGATTGCTATGGACGAGGGTCTGCGTTTTGCCATCCGGGAAGGTGGCCGCACCGTCGGCGCCGGCCGGGTCACGAAGATCCTCAAGTAGACGACGGGTAGGCGACTCACGATGGCAGAAGGACCCCGCCAGCGGATCCGGATCCGACTCAAGGCCTATGACCACGAGATCATCGACCAATCGACGAAGAAGATCGTCGAGACGGTCCTCCGGACCCAGGCGAAGGTGCGCGGTCCTGTGCCGTTGCCGACCGAGAAGCACCGCTACACGGTGATCCGCTCCCCGCACAAGCACAAGGACAGTCGGGAGCACTTCGAGATGCGGATTCACAAGCGTCTCGTCGACATCGTCGAGCACACGCCGAAGACGGTCGACTCACTCCAGCGGTTGGACCTCCCCGCTGGGGTGGATATCGAGATCAAGATCACGGCGTAGCGGCGGCTCAGGTCGAGGTCTTTCGCCGGCCCGCTTCGTAGGGAGAAACCGCCCACAGCGGGCAGTTTCCACATACCGCGACCCCTTCGGCCTCGGCGGATGGGAGGCGATCGGCGGTCGAGGGGTTGGTCAGGTCCTGCTATAGTTCCTGGCCGTTGGGCAATTGCCCAAAGCTCCGACGTCCGGAAGCGCCCTACGGTCCGCCGAGGGGGACCTTCCGGCAAACCGAAAGAGCGCTCCGCTCCGGCTTGACCCGGGCGGAGCGCCCGCACGATACGGGCCGATCGGCGCCCGGGACGTGTGCGCGAAGGTCCTGGTCAGCGAGCCGGTGCCGCCGCGTGCCCTGCCCAGGAGCCGTTGCGCCCGGTATGAGCACATCAACAAGGGATGGCACACGAGATGGCCACGAAGGCGATCGTCGGCGAGAAGGTCGGCATGACGCAGGTCTGGGACGATGCGCAGCGCGTCGTACCCGTGACCGTGGTCAAGGTCACGCCCGTGCGCGTCGTGGCAGTGAAGACGCCAGAACTGGCGGGCTACTCGGCGTTGCAAGTGACTTACGGACAGAGGCGAGCGAGCTTGATCAACAAGCCGGAAGCGGGCCACTTCTCTTGGGCCGGTGTCGACCCCGGCAAGCGGCTTGTCGAGCTGAGGCTCGAGGACACGAGCGGTTACGTGGTCGGCCAAGAGATCGACGCCGGGATCCTTTCGGCCGGCGACAAGATCGACGTGACGGCGATCTCGAAGGGTAAGGGCTTCGCCGGCGCCATGAAGCGCCACAATTTCAAGGGGCAGGGCGCCGCCCACGGCAACCACAAGAAACACCGCTCTCCCGGTTCAATCGGCGCTTGCGCCACGCCGGCCCGCGTGTTCAAGGGCACCGGCATGGCCGGCCGCATGGGTTCCAGTCGTGTGACGACGCTCAACCTCGAAGTCGTGGCTGCTGACCCCGAGCGCGAGTTGATCCTGGTGAAGGGCGCCGTGCCGGGGCCGCGCGGCGGCATGGTTCTCATCCGTGACGCCGTGAAGGCGAGCAAGTGATGGCGACCGAGACGATCTCGACAGAGCAGACGACGACGGCCGTCACCGTCGAGCGCCACAACGCCGAGGGCGACGTGATCGACACGGTCGAGCTCGACCCGGCGACCTTCGGTGTCGTACCGAACGTGCCCCTCCTGCACCAAGTCGTGACAGCCCAGCTGGCGGCACGGCGCTCTGGCACGCACTCGACGAAGACGCGGTCCGAGGTCTCCGGCGGCGGAGCGAAGCCGTACCGTCAAAAGGGCACCGGCCGGGCCCGGCAAGGATCCATCCGCGCGCCGCAGTTCGCCGGCGGTGGCGTGGCCTTCGGCCCGAAACCCCGTAGCTACGCCCAGCGGACCCCTCGCAAGATGGTCCGCCTGGCACTGTGCTCGGCGCTGTCCGACCGTGTCGCTGAAGGCAAGCTCCGCCTGATCGACACCTGGCCGTTCGAGGTGCCGAAGACGAAGGACGCCGTGAAGACTCTGAACGCCTTGGACGTCGGCGGTCGCACGCTCATCGTGCTCTCGGCCGATGACGCCGTGGCTGAGCGGTCGTTCGGCAACCTACCGGACGTCACCCTCGTCGAAGCGGCGCAGCTCACCGCATACGAGGTTATGGCGAACGACTGGATCGTGTTCACGAACGACACCATCCCCGGTGGCGTAACGGTGGTCGAGGGCTCCGCAGAGGCCGCTGCGGCGGCCCGGGAGGCCGCTGCGGAGGTCGCCGCTGAGGAGGCCGAGGTCGCCGCCGAGGAGGCTGAGGTCGCCGCCGAGGACGCTGCCGCCGCCGACGCTGCCGCTCCACTCGGCGGAGAAACCTCCGCCGAGTTGGACGACAGCGTCGACGACAGTTCCAGCGCCACCGCCGAGGACGACGAAGCGGACGACGAAGACGAAGAAGACGAAGCCACCGAACAGGAGGAGGGCGAATGAGCGACAAGGCCATCCTGCTGCGGCCCGTCATCTCCGAGAAGTCGTACAAGCTGATGGACGAGGGCACCTATGTGTTCGTCGTCGACAGCCGTGCCAACAAGATCGAGATCCGCGAGGCCGTGCAGTCCTCCTTCGGTGTGCGTGTCGCCAGCGTGAACACGCTGAACCGCAAGGGCAAGCGCAAGCGCCAGCGCCGGGTCCAGGCATTTGGGCAGCGTCCCGACACCAAACGGGCGATCGTGCGTTTGGTGGGCGGCGACCGCATCGAGTTGTTCGAGGGTTGAGGGGAACGACGATGGCACTCCGCAAGCGCAAGCCAACCAGCCCGGGACGGCGTTTCCAATCGGCCTCCGACTTCGCTGAGATCACGAAGAACACGCCTGAGCGGACGCTCGTCGTGCCGAAGTCGGGCACCGGCGGCCGCAACAGCTACGGTCGCAAGACCGCTCGCCACCGCGGTGGTGGTCACAAGCAGCAGTACCGGATCGTCGACTTCCGTCGCGACAAGGACGGCGTGCCCGCCAAGGTCGCGGCGATCGAATACGACCCGAACCGCAACGCTCGCATCGCATTGCTGCACTACCTCGACGGCGAGAAGCGTTACATCCTTGCCCCGGCTCGTGTGGCGGTCGGCGACATGCTCCAGTCCGGTCAGGGCTCGGACATCCGGCCGGGCAATGCCCTGCCGCTCCGCTACATCCCGGTCGGGTCGGTCGTCCACAACGTCGAGCTGCGGCCCGGCGGCGGCGGCAAGCTCGCCCGCGGTGCGGGCATGAGCGTCCAGCTCGTCGCGAAAGAGGGCGCGTTCGCCACCCTCCGGCTGCCCTCGACCGAGATGCGCCGGGTGTCGATCGACTGCCGGGCAACCCTCGGCGAAGTCGGCAACGCGGAGGCCGAGCTGATCTCGATCGGCAAGGCCGGCCGCAACCGCTGGAAAGGTGTACGCCCCCAGACCCGCGGCGTCGCCATGAACCCCGTCGACCACCCGCTCGGTGGTGGCGAGGGCAAGACATCAGGCGGCCGGCACCCTGTGTCGCCCTGGGGCAAGCCCGAGGGCCGCACGCGGCGCCGTCACCGCCCGTCCGACCAACTCATCGTCCGCCGTCGCCGCACCCGCGGCGCTCGCCGCTAGAAGCGCCGGGGGAATTCAATGCCTCGCAGCCTGAAGAAGGGCGCGTTCGTCGACGACCATCTGTTGAAGAAGGTCGACGATCTGAACACAAGAAACGAGAAGCGGGTCGTCAAGACCTGGTCCCGCCGCTCGACGATCATTCCCGACATGGTCGGGCACACGATCGCGGTTCACGACGGGCGTAAGCACGTGCCCGTCTACATCACCGAGTCCATGGTCGGTCACAAGCTCGGCGAGTTCGCGCCGACGCGCACATTCCGCTACCACGCCGGCCAAGAGCGGGCAGGGAGGCGCTGACGTGACTGCGACCAAGACAAACGAGCGTCCCGGCACGCGGGCGGTGCTGCGTCACTCGCGCATGTCCGCTTACAAGGCGCGGGAGGTCCTGAACCTCATCCGCGGCCAGGACTTCCAGCGGGCGACGGAGATCCTCGAGTACTGCGACCGTGGCGCTGCCGAGGTGATCGGCAAGCTGCTCAATTCCGCAGCTGCCAACGCCCGCCACAACGACGGCCTCGAGCCATCCGAGATGTTCGTGTCGGCGTGCTACGCCGACGAGGGCACGACGCTGAAGCGCTGGCGCCCGCGAGCCAGAGGCCGGGCGACGAGGATCCGCAAGCGCACCTGCCACATCACCGTGATCCTGTCCCGGCTGCCGGAAGATGAGATCGCGCGTCGCCGCGCTCGCGTCGTGGCCGAGCAGGCTGACCGCCGCGCCCGCCGTGTTGCCGGTGGCCGTCGCCGGGCACGTGCCGGTGCGGCAGCTGACAGCACGCGCGCCGAGGGTGAGGTCACCGACGAGACCAAGGCATCCAGCGAGGCGCTGGCAGCGCTCTCGGCGGCACGCGCCATCGAGACGACCACGCACCACGCTGAGCTGGAAGCCGAAGCCGGGAGCGCCATCAACCTCGAAGCCGACGAGGAAGTCGACGAGGAAGTCGACGAGGAAGTCGACGACACCACCGACGAGTCCGCCGAGACAGACGACTCCACTGAGACGGTGGCGGAGACAAGCGACGACGAGGACGACGGCGCTCCGACCAGCGACCAGCCGGACGAGGAGAACTGATGGGCCAGAAGGTCAATCCGTACGGTTTCCGCCTTGGCGTGACGACCGACTGGAAGTCGCGGTGGTTCGACGACCGCAACTACCAGGACGCCGTCATCGAGGACTGGCATATACGCGACTACCTCATGGGCCAGCTCGAAGCTGCGGCCGTGAGTCGCATCGAGATCGAGCGCACCCGTGACCGCTTGCGAGTGGACGTGCACACGGCGCGCCCGGGCATCGTCATCGGCCGTCGCGGCGCCGAGGCGGACCGCCTCCGCCGCCAGCTCGGCCGGATCACGCACAACGCCAACGTTCAGCTCAACATCCAGGAGATCAAGCAGCCCGAGCTCGAAGCGGCCTTGATCGCCCAGGGGATCGCGGACCAGCTCGCTCGACGGATCAGTTTCCGCCGGGCGATGAAGCGTGCGATCCAGACGGTGCAGAAGGCCGGCGCCCAGGGCGTGCGTGTCCAATGCTCCGGCCGTCTCGGCGGATCGGAGATGGCCCGCAAGGAGTCCTACCGCGAAGGTCGGGTGCCGTTGCACACCTTGAGGGCGGACATCGACTACGGGTTTCGTGAGGCGAAGACCACGACCGGCCGGGTCGGCGTGAAGGTCTGGATCTACAAGGGCGACATCCTCCCGTACAAGACGTCGGTCGAGGACAAGATCTCCCGCGAGGCTGCCATGGCAGTCGGCGAGACCTCGGGCCAGGGCCGCCCGCGCCGTATCGTGAGCGCTGGCGGTGGCCGCCGGCGCCCCGAGCTCGGCGAGCCAGGCTCGGTCCCTGAGCCCAGTGAGGTCCAGCCGGAGGCCGTGGTCCCCGAGGCGCCGGAGGCGGTGGTTGCCGCCTCCTTGCCAGGTGCGGCCGGGGGCGACGAAGCGCTCGAGCGGCTCCTCGCCGAGGAGGAGGAGATCGAGCGGCGCACACGTGAGCACCACGACGTGCCGCACTTCCGCAGGGAGAACGACTGATGTTGATGCCCCGGAAGACCAAGCATCGCAAGCAGCAGCGGGGCCGCCTGACGGGCATGACCAAAGGTGGCGAGTCGATCACCTTCGGCGACTACGGCATCCAGGCGCTCGAGCCTGCGTGGGTCACCGCCCGCCAGATCGAGGCCGCTCGTATCGCCATGACCCGCCACGTCCGTCGTGGCGGAAAGGTGTGGATCCGGGTGTTCCCGGACAAGCCGGTCACGCAGAAACCCGCCGAGACACGCATGGGCTCAGGCAAGGGGAACCCCGAGCACTGGGTGGCAGTCGTCCGCCCGGGCCGGATCCTCTTCGAGCTCTCGGGCGTCGACGAGGCGCTTGCTCGAGGTGCCATGGAGCGGGCGATCCAGAAGCTGCCGATGAAGGCTCGCTTCATCTGCCGGCCCGGGGTCGGCTCGACTCCGGAGGTGCAGGTCTGATGACGACTGCAAACGAGATCCGCGAGCTGGACGACGACGAGCTCGAGAACCGATTGATCAACGCCCGCAAGGAGCTGTTCAACCTGCGCTTCCAAGCCGCCACCGGCAGGCTCGACAACTCGGCCCGAGTGGGCGAGGTCCGTCGGGAGATCGCCCGGTTACTTACCGTGCTGCGCCAGCGCGAGGCAGGGATCAGCGTGGCGGCAGCAGTAGGGACAGCCCAGCGTGGCGGCCGTCGCCGTCGCCGGGACGAGGAGGACTGATGGCCGAGAACGAGACCACCGAGGCCGGCGAGGCTGGCGGCACCGCCGCGGCCGCCACCACATCGGCGCCCGCCACTGCGGAGGCTGCTGAGGCTGTCGAGGCTGCTGCGTCCCGGGAGAACCGCCGCAAGGTCCGTGAGGGCATCGTGGTGTCGACGGCGATGGAGAAGACGGCCGTGGTCGCCGTGACCGAGCGTGTGCGGCACCGCCGCTACGCCAAGACCGTGCAGCGCACCCGCAAGCTCTACGTGCACGACGAGGAGAACGAAGCCGCCAACGGCGACCGCGTCCGGGTGGCGGAGACGCGTCCGTACTCGAAGTCGAAGCGCTGGCGCCTGGTCGCGGTCCTGGAGCGTGCCCGATGATCCAGCAGGAGTCACGGCTCCGGGTCGCCGACAACTCCGGGGCCAAGGAAGTCCTCTGCATCAAGGTGCTCGGTGGCTCACGCCGCCGGTACGCCCGGATCGGCGACGTGTTCATCGCCACGGTGAAGGACGCCGTACCGGGTGCAGCGGTGAAGAAGGGCGATGTCGTCCGCTGCGTCGTCGTGCGCACCAAGAAGGAGAACCGGCGGCCTGATGGCAGCTACATACGTTTTGACGAGAACGCCGCCGTTCTCATCAACGACCAGCTCCAGCCGAGGGGTACCCGAATCTTCGGGCCCGTCGGCCGTGAGCTGCGCGAGAAGCGATTCATGAGGATCGTGTCACTCGCTCCGGAGGTGATCTGAATGCGAATCCGTAAGGGCGACCGAGTGCAGGTACTGCAGGGCAAGGATCGCGGGCGGTCCGGCGAAGTCATGCGGGCGATCCCGAGCGAGAACAAGGTGATCGTGGAGGGCGTGAACATCCACAAGCGGCACCAGCGCCCACGCCGCGGCACCATGCAGGGCGGCATCATCGACAAGGACATGCCGATGCATGTCGCCTCGGTGGCGATCATCTGCTCGAGCTGCGGCCCCACGCGCATCGGCTACCGGCAGGACGAGCAGGGTCGCAAGCTGCGCGTCTGCCGGAAGTGCGGGGGTGACCTGTGAGCCCCGAAGCGGCCGGCACCGTGGCCACGCGGCCGCGCCTCCGGGCACGCTACGACGCCGAGATTCGCGACCAGCTGCGGACACAGCTCGGGCTCTCCAACATCATGGAGGTCCCACGCCTCGAGAAGATCGTGATCAACATGGGCGTCGGACGTGCCACTCAGCAGCAGTCGCTGCTCGATGGCGCTGTCCGGGACCTGTCGGCGATCGCCGGCCAGAAACCGGTCGTCACCAAAGCACGCAAGTCCATCGCCGGGTTCAAGCTCCGCCAGGGCAATGCCATCGGTTGCATGGTGACGCTGCGGGGCGACCGCATGTGGGAGTTCCTCGACCGGCTCATCAGCCTGTCGATCCCGCGGATCCGTGACTTCCGGGGCCTGTCGCCCCGGAGTTTCGACGGGCACGGCAACTACACGTTCGGTGTTACCGAGCAGCTGATCTTCCCGGAGATCAACTACGACAAGATCGATTCGACCCGCGGGATGGACATCTCGATCGTGACGTCCGCCCGCACCGACGACGAAGGCCGTGCGTTGCTCATGGCCTTCGGATTCCCATTCCGACGCGAAGGGCAGTAAGCGGGTATGGCCAAGAAGGCACTGATCCAAAAACAGCAGCGGACCCCGAAGTTCAAGGTTCGCGCCTACTCGCGCTGCCGGCGCTGCGGCCGGCCGAAAGCGGTCTACCGCAAGTTCGGCCTGTGCCGCATCTGCCTGCGGGAGCTCGTGCACGCCGGCGAAGTGCCCGGTGTCACCAAGGCGAGCTGGTGAGAGGAGGCGATCGACGATGACCATGACTGACCCGATCGCGGACATGCTGACGCGCGTTCGCAACGCCAACGTCGCCATGCATGACACCGTGCGCATGCCGAGCTCGAAGTTGAAGGAGTCCCTCGCCGTGATACTCGAGCGTGAGGGGTACATCGCGGGCTTTGAGATCCGCGACGACCCGAAGCGCCCCGGGCGGGAGCTCGAGATCACCCTCAAGTACACCGGTGAGCGTGACCGCGTCATCGGCGGGCTGAAGCGCGTCTCGAAGCCCGGCCTCCGTATCTATGTGCGGGCCGACCGGTTGCCTCGGGTGCTCGGAGGGCTCGGTGTTGCCGTGCTGTCGACGAGCCAGGGGCTGATGACCGACCGTGAGGCGCGCCACCACAAGGTCGGTGGCGAGGTGCTCTGTTATGTCTGGTGAGGTGCGCTGATGTCCCGCATCGGGAGAAACCCGATCCCCCTTCCCTCCGGCGTCGAAGTCACGCTGGCGGATCGGCGCGTCGTCGTGAAGGGCCCTCAGGGCCAGTTGCACCGCGACCTGCCGGGCGAGATCACGGTCCGACAACAGGACTCCACGCTCCTCGTCGAGCGGCCCGATGACCAGCGCCACAACCGGGCGCTGCATGGCCTCACGCGCTCGCTCGTCGCCAACATGGTGACGGGGGTGACGGCGGGCTACTCGAAGGACCTGGAGATCGTGGGTGTCGGTTACCGCGCCACGGCGAAGGGACCGGAGCAGATCGAGTTGGCGCTCGGTTTCAGCCACTCGATCGTCGTCGACGCCCCACAGGGCATCTCGTTCGAGGTGCCGGCCCCGACGCGCATCACCGTGCGGGGCATCGACAAGGAGCTCGTCGGCCAAGTCGCCGCCGACATCCGCAAGATCCGCAAGCCGGAGCCCTACAAGGGCAAGGGCGTGCGGTACGCGGGCGAGGTCGTGCGCCGCAAGGCCGGGAAGGCAGCGAAGTAAGCATGGGCACGAAGACCCGAACTCACGAGCTGAAGGACCGCCGTCACCGGCGCGTTCGCAAGAAGGTCGCCGGCACGCCGGAGCGGCCCCGCCTTGCGGTGTTCCGCTCGAACCGCCACATCGTCGCCCAGCTGATCGACGACCGCGCCGGCACGACGCTGGCTGCGGCCTCGACCGTCGAGGCGGCGCTGCGCACCGGCGGGACCGGGAACGCCACGGCTGCGGCCGAGGTGGGCCGGCTCGTCGCCGAGCGCGCCCTGGCCAAAGGTGTCACGAAGGTCGTCTTCGACCGGGGTGGCGCCCGCTACCACGGTCGGGTCGCTGCGCTCGCTGCGGCCGCTCGCGAAGCCGGATTGGAGCTGTAATGGCAGAGTCCCAGTACGAAGAGCGGACCATCAAGGTCAACCGTGTCGCGAAGGTCGTGAAGGGTGGCCGGCGTTTCTCGTTCACTGCCCTGATGGTGATCGGCGACGGCAACGGCCGGGTCGGCCTCGGCTACGGCAAGGCCAAGGAAGCTGGTCTCGCCGTGCAAAAGGGCATCGACGAGGCCAAGAAGAACATGATCGACGTGCCGCTCGCCGGGACGACGATCACGCACCCGATCATCGGTCGCGCCGGCGCCGGGCGGATCCTGCTCAAGCCCGCAGCCCCTGGTACCGGCGTCATCGCCGGCGGAGCAGCGCGCTCCATCTTGGAGATGGCCGGTATCCGCGACGTCGTGGCGAAGTCGCTCGGGACATCGAACGCCATCAACGTGGCACACGCCACCGTGGCCGGCCTGAAAGCCCTGCGCCGGCCCGACGACGTCGCCCGCATGCGCGGCAAGACGCCCGAAGAGGTGACCCCGGCAGGCGTGCTGCGCGCCTACGAGGAGCGCCGCCGGCTCGGCCGCGCGGCCGCAGCGGTGGAGGGCTGACATGGCCGATCTCATCGTCACCCAGGTCCGCTCGGCCATCGGCACCAAGCCGAAGCACCGCGGAACTCTTCGTGCCCTCGGGCTCGGGCGAATTGGCAAGTCGAACGTCTTGCCCGACCGGCCCGAGATCCGCGGCATGATCGCCCGCGTCCCTCACCTCGTGGAGGTCACCGAGGTGGGGGTGCCGAGCAGCTCCGCCGGAGAGGATTGAAGTCATGAAAGTTCACGATCTCGCTCCGGCCCCCGGGGCGCACAAGTCCAAGCGCCGCGTCGCCCGAGGCATCGCCGGCAAGGGTGGCAAGACCGCAGGCCGCGGCACCAAGGGAGCGAAGGCTCGCGACACCGTGAAGCCTGGTTTTGAAGGTGGCCAGCTGCCGCTCACCCAGCGGATCCCGAAGCTGCGCGGCTTTCAGAACCCGTTCCGGATCGAGTACAACGTCGTGAACCTCGACCAGCTCGACGCGCTAGACGACACCGAGGTGACGCCGGAGAGCCTGAAGACCGCCGGCATCGTCCACCACAAGGGTCTGGTCAAGGTCCTCGGCGGCGGTGAGCTCCACCGGGCGGTGCGGGTCTCCGCGCACGCCTTCTCCGAGACGGCGCGTTCGGCCATCGAGGCGGCCGGCGGCAGCGTCACGGTCGTGGCAAAGCCGTTCGGCGACCGGCGGCCACCTGCCAGGGGCAACGCACTCGCCAACCGCTAGGGTTTCCGGAGCGCCGAAGGGCACTTCGAGTCACTAACGACACCGCCCCTTGGGGCGACGCATGAGGAGAATGCATGCTCGCGAGCCTGCGCAATTTGGTGAGGGTCGCAGACCTGCGGAACAAGATCCTGTTCACGGTTGTTGTGATCGCGATCTACCAGGTCGGCATCAACATCCCGGTGCCGGGAGTGGACTTCGCCCGGATCCGGGCGATCTCCAGTGCCGGGAGCTCGACCGGGATTCTCGGCTACCTCAGCCTGTTCGCCGGGACCGGCCTATCGCGTGCCGCCGTGCTCGGCCTCGGGATCATGCCGTACATCACGTCGTCGATCATCATCCAGCTCTTGACCGGTGTCATACCGAAGTTCGAGCAGTGGCGTGAGCAGGGGGCCGTCGGCCAAAAGAAGCTGACGCAGGCGACCCGGTACCTCACGATCTCGCTCGCCCTGATGCAGTCGTCCGGGCTCGTCTTCCTGTTCCACTCGGGCACGCTGTTCCAAGGCGTCACCACCAACACGGACCTGATCCCCGACTTCACGGCTCCGCGGATCATCTTCATGATCCTGATCCTCACCGCCGGCACGGCGTTCGTGATGTGGCTTGGTGAGCTCATCACCCAGCGAGGGATCGGCAACGGAATGTCGATCCTCATCTTCTCGAACGTGATCAGTGCCATCCCCATCTACGGCCAGCGCATCAAGAACGACAAGGGCTGGGTCTTCCTCGGGATCATCCTGGCCATCTGCATCGGGCTGCTCGTCGCGATCGTTTTCATGGAACAAGGCCAGCGGCGCATTCCAGTGACGTTCGCCAAACGTCTCCAGGGCCGCCGGATGTACGGCGGCCAGAGCACCTACATCCCGATGAAGGTGAACCAGGCTGGCGTCATCCCGATCATCTTCGCCAGCTCCCTCTTGTACATCCCCGTTCTCATCTCGAACGTCGTGCCGTGGGCGACGTACCGGAACTGGGTCAAGGGCAACCTGTTGAACCCGACCGACGGCGTCTACCTGATCGTGTACGGGTTGTTCATCGTCATCTTCACGTTCTTCTACGTGCACGTGACGTTCGATCCCTACCAGCAGGCCGACCAGATCAAGAAGCAAGGCGGGTACATCCCAGGCTTCCGGCCCGGGCCCCCGACCGAGCGGTACCTCAACCGCATCCTCAACCGGCTCACCCTGCCAGGTAGCTTGTTCCTGGCACTTGTCGCGCTGGCACCATCGGTGATCCTCGCCCAGTGGAACATAAGCGACATCCCGTTCTTCGGGACGACGTTGCTGATCGCCACCGGAGTCGCCCTCGAGACGATGAAACAGATCGACAGCCAGCTGATGATGCGCAACTACGAGGGCTTCCTGCAGTAGGTGGTACCAGGCGGAAGGCTAGTCGTCCTCGGGAAGCAGGGGGCTGGAAAAGGGACACAGTGCGTGCGCCTGTCGCACCACTACATCGTCCCCCACATTTCGACCGGCGACATGCTGAGAGGTGAGATCAAGGGAGGGACCGAGCTCGGTCTCGAGGCTCGGCGCTACATGGACGCGGGCGAGCTCATCCCCGACCAGATCGTGCTGAAGATGGTCGGTGGGCGCCTCGACCAGGACGACACTCGGACTAGGGGTTTTGTGCTGGACGGCTTCCCCCGCACAACGACGCAGGCCGAAGGCCTGGACGACCTCCTGGCTCCGGCGAGCTTGGACCTGGCGATCAACATCGTCGTCCCGACGCCCCTCGTGCTGCGCCGCCTCGCCAGCCGGCGGGTCTGCGAGGACTGCCAGACCATCTACTCCACCACGTCGCCGCCGAGGGTGCTGTGGATCTGCGACGTCTGTAACGGCGAGGTCATCCACCGCGAGGACGACACGGAGGCTGCGATCCACCGGCGCCTCGACCTGTACGAACGGGAGACTCAACCCCTCATCGCCTGGTATCGCCGCACGGGCAAGCTCGTCTCCATCTCCGGAGTCGGGAGCCCTGACGCCGTGTCGGACCGGGTGGTCGCGGCCGTCGACGATCACCGATCGGCCCACGGCGGGTTCGGGGTGCCGCTCCCGCCGACTCCGGTGCCGGCTGGCGGTCTGTCCGGCGACTCGAGCCAGGATCAGCTGAAGGACTTGGATCTCCGATGAGACGGACCGCTGACGAGCTGGCGAAGATGCGCAAGGCGGGCAAGGTCGTGGCCGAGATCCACGAGAAGACCCGGGCCGTGATCCGTCCCGGCGTGATCACCCGCGAGATCGACAGGGTCTCGCGCGAGGTGCTCGAGCGGCGCGGTGCCCGATCGAATTTCCTCAACTACCACGGCTTTCCGGCGACGGTGTGCACGTCGCCGAACGACATGATCGTGCACGGGATACCCGGCGACTACGTCCTTACGGAGGGCGACATCATCTCGGTGGACTGCGGCGCCATCGTTGAGGGCTACCACGGCGACGCCGCCTACACGGCCCCGGTGGGCGAGATCTCCCCGGCGACTCGCCGGCTGCTCGAGGTCACCGAGGCGAGCCTGTGGAGCGGCATCGAGCAGCTGTACGACGGCAACCGCCTCAACGAGGTCGGGCGAGCGGTGCAGCAGGTCGCCGAAGCGGCCGGTTACTCGGTCGTCCGGAACTACGTCGGGCACGCCATCGGCACGAAGATGCACGAGGAGCCCCAGGTCCCGAACTACTGGCCGGGCACGCCGGGGCCGAGGATCAAAGTCGGGAACGTCTTCGCCATCGAGCCGATGGTGAACGCCGGAGGGCCCGACACGGTCGAGCTCTCCGACGGCTGGAGCGTCGTCACGGCCGACGGGAGCCTGTCCGCGCACTTCGAGCACACGATCGCCGTGACGGAGGATGGGCCGGAGGTGTTCACCCTCCCCTGAGGCGGCTATGCTTGCGGGTGCCTAACGGCGGTCGTGTTCGCGCGGCTGCTGACGGTCTTGCGGCGACCTCTCGTTGAGGGGTGTTCGTCGCGCCGAATCTACTACCGAGGATCCGGAGGATCTCCTGCCCAAGCCTAAAGAGGATGCGATCGTGCTCGAAGGTACGGTCGTGGAACCGCTGCCGAACGCGATGTTCCGAGTCGAGTTGGAGAACGGGCACAAGGTGCTCGCACACAGCTCAGGCAAGATGCGGATGCACCGCATCCGGATCCTCCCGGGCGATCGGGTGCAGGTGGAGATCACGCCCTACGACCTCGCCAGGGGCCGGATCACCTACCGGTACAAGTAGGTAGTCAGTCGGGCCGGTACGAGCAGTCGGCCGGTACAAGCAGTCGGAATCGGAGGCCCCCGTCGCTACGACCGGGGTGCCCATGATTCCAAGAGATGACGGAGCCTGGCGCACTGCGCCCGGCTGCCGGACGCAGTGCAGCAGGTGTGGAACGAGCGGTACAAGCGGCAGCTACCTGGGACAAGGGACGACAAGGGTGAAGGTTCGACCGAGCGTCAAAGCGATGTGTGAAAAGTGCAAGGTGATCCGACGCCACGGGCGCGTCATGGTCATTTGCGACAACCCGCGCCACAAGCAGCGGCAGGGCTGATCGATGGCTCGAATTTCCGGCGTCGACATCCCCCGCGAGAAGCGGCTCGAGATCTCGCTCACGTACATCTACGGCATCGGTCGTACCACGGCCCAGCACGTGTGCACAGCCACCGAGATCGATCCGAGCACGCGGGTCCGGGACCTGACCGACGAAGAGGTCGCCCGGCTGCGTGGTCACATCGACTCGACGCTGAAAGTCGAAGGTGACCTCCGCCGCGACGTCGCCCAAGACATCAAGCGCAAGATGGAGATCGGGTGCTACCAGGGCATCCGCCACCGCCGTGGGCTTCCGGTCCACGGTCAGCGGACGCACACCAACGCCCGCACTCGCAAGGGACCGAAGAAGACCGTCGCCGGGAAGAAGAAGGTACGTAAGCACTGATGGCCAAGACCACGAAGCCTGGCGGCCGCAGGCCGAGGCGCCGCGAGCGCAAGAACATCTCGTACGGCGTTGCCCATATCAAGAGCTCCTTCAACAACACGATCGTGTCGATCAGCGACCAGGAGGGCAATGTCATCTCCTGGGCCTCGGCCGGCAACGTCGGGTTCAAGGGCTCCCGCAAGTCGACGCCGTTCGCGGCGCAGATGGCCGCCGAGCAGTGCGCGAAGCGTGCCATGGAGCACGGCGTGCGCCGCGTCGACGTGCTCGTCCGCGGGCCCGGCTCGGGCCGAGAGACCGCCATCAGATCGCTCGCGAGCGTCGGCATCGAGGTCGTCGGCATCAAGGACGTCACCCCCATTCCACACAACGGTTGCCGCCCCAAGAAGCGGCGTCGCGTCTAAGGCACCGAGACCGAGGAGTCAAGACACCCATGGCCCGTTACACCGGTCCGGTATGCCGGCTTTGCCGGCGGGACAAGACCAAGCTGTACCTGAAGGGCGCCAAGTGCGACACGATGCGCTGCCCCGTCGAGCGCCGGCCCAACCCGCCTGGCGAGCACGGGCGCGATCGCTTGCGCCAGGGCTCTGAGTACAACACCCAGCTCCGCGAGAAGCAGAAGACGCGGCGTATCTACGGCGTGCTCGAGCAGCAGTTCGCCAACACCTACGAGGAAGCGAACCGCCAAGGCGGCATTACCGGCGAGAACCTCCTCAGGATGCTCGAGCTGCGCCTCGACAACATCGTGTTCCGCGCCGGCTGGGGCGCCAGCCGGAATCAGGCCCGCCAGTTCGCCCGGCACGGGCACGTGCAGGTGAACGGCAAGCGGGTCACGATCCCGAGCTATCGCGTTCGCCAGGGCGACGTGATCCAACTCAGCCCCAAGGCACGGGAGTTCATCGTCATCCGTCACAACCAGGACGTGCTCGACCGCAGGCCACCCGCGTGGCTCGAGGTCGGCGACGGGGGTAACTCCGTCCGCGTCCTCGCGGTCCCCGTCCGCGAGCAGATCGACACTCAGGTTCGAGAGCAGCTCATCGTCGAGCTCTACTCGAAGTAGCAACAGACGGCTAAGGAGTCAGTACCCCCATGCTCATCATTCAGCGACCGACCGTCGAGGCGCTCGGCGAGTCCGACCAACTCCGGCAGCGTTTTGCCATCGGGCCGCTCGACCCGGGCTTCGGCCGGACGCTCGGCGCCTCGCTGCGCCGGACGTTGCTGTCGTCGATCCCCGGCGCCGCGGTCACTCAGGTTCGTTTCGACGACGCCCTGCACGAGTTCACGTACCTGAACGGCGTGAAGGAGGACGTCAGCGACATCATCTTGAACCTGAAGGACCTCGTGCTCCGTAGCGAGTCCGACGAGCCCGTGACGATGCGCCTCGACGTGAAGGGCCCGGCCGACGTGACGGGTGCCGACCTGAAGCTCAGCTCCGATGTCGAGGTGCTCAACCCTGAGCTCCACCTCGCCACGGTGAACGCGAAGGGCCGCCTCGCCATGGACGTGACGGTCGAGCGCGGCAAGGGCTACGCCGCCGCCGAGCGTAAGCAGACCTCGTCGACCATCGGGATCATCCCCGTCGACGCGATCTACTCGCCGGTCCGCCGCGTGGCCTTCGACGTCGAGCCGACCCGTGTCGAGGTGTCCACCGACTACGACCGTCTCGTGCTCGACATCGAGACGGACGGCTCGATCAGCCCCCGCGAGGCGCTGGCCTCCGCTGGCCAGACTCTTCGCGGCCTGCTCTCGCTCGTCGCCGAGCTGGCAGACGAGGGTCACGGGCTCGAGCTCGGTGAGGTGGGCTCAGCCACCACCGGGTCCCCGGACCTCGACCTGCCGATCGAGGATCTCGACTTGTCCGAGCGTCCTCGCAACTGCCTGAAGCGTGCCCAGATCAACACTGTGGGCGAGCTCATCCAGCGCACACCCGACGAGCTCCTGTCGATCACGAACTTCGGCCAGAAGTCGCTCGACGAGGTGCTGGTGCGCCTCGACGAGCGTGGCCTCGCTTTGCGCGAGGGGGTGAGTTGAGTGCCGGGAGCACCTCGTAAGTCCCGTCGCTTCGGCGGTGACGCCGCTCACCAGAAGGCGATGATGGGCAACCTTGTCGCGTCGCTCGTGGCGGCGGAGCACATCGTCACCACCGAGGCGAAGGCCAAGGCACTGCGCCCGGTGGCCGAGAAACTCATCACGAAAGCGAAGAAGGGCGATCTCCACAACTACCGCCAGGTGATCGCGTTCATGCGGGACGAGGACTGTGCCAACCGGCTGTTCCACGAGATCGCCCCGCGGTACGAGGACCGTTCCGGTGGGTACCTGCGAATCCTGAAGCTCGGCCCGCGTCCAGGGGACAATGCCCCGATGGCGCGCGTCGAGTTCGTGTGAGGCTGTTCGACCCCGAGGTCGTCACTGCCCCTACGGCAGTGCCCGGAGCCGGCGAGGTTCCAGCCGAGCCCGAAGCCGTGCCGGAGCCCGCACCGTCGCCCGCAGTTCCCAAAGCGGCCCCTACCGGGCCGCTTTGTCGCGTCATGCTCCTCGTCGCTTACGACGGCGGCCCGTTCCACGGCTTCGCCTTCCAGCCGGGTCAGCTCACCGTCGCGGGCAAGCTCGCCGAGGCGATCGGGCGAGTGGCGGGCCACGCCGTCACCTTGAGGTGTGCCGGGCGGACCGACTCGGGCGTGCACGCGGCCGGCCAAGTGGTCCACGCGGACGTGGCCGAGTCCTTCTGGGGCTCGTACCCGGACGCCGGCCGGCTGGCGCGCTCCCTCTCCCACCAGGTCGGCCCGGAGATCGCGGTGCTCGACGTGCGCCGAGCGCCGGAGGGTTTCGACGCCCGGCACTCGGCCCTGTCCAGGCGGTACCGCTACCTCGTGCTGCGGTCGCCTGCGCCGGATCCGTTGCTTCGCCACATGACCTGGCACGTCCCCGGTGAGCTCGACGTGGCGGCCATGCGCATCGGCGCCGACGCCCTGCTCGGTGAGCACGACTTTGCTGCGTTCTGCCGGCGCCCACCCGACGGGGCGTCGATGGTCCGGCGGATCACCGACTCGAGCCTGCGAGTGGACTCCTCGACCGGGCTGCTCGCGATCGAGATCGAGGCGAACGCGTTCTGCCATCAGATGGTCCGATCAGTGGTCGGTGCCCTCGTGTCGGTTGGCGAAGGCCGGCTCACGGCGGCCTCGATCCTCGAGATCCTCCGCTCCGGGGATCGGTCACGAGGCTCGCGCCTGGCGCCCCCGGAAGGCCTGTGCCTCATGTCCGTGCGATACCCCGACGAGATGGTCCCCGGAGCTGTGTGGCGACCGCCCACTGTGGAGGCCAGCAGGGCGGGCTCTCTCAGCGCGGCGCCGGTTGCCTGAGGCCGTTGTCGCGCCTATCCTGGTGTGAACGGCGCGCGCCGCTGATCGCATGCGCGCCCCGGTTCTTGGCAGCGTCAGCCTCCGGGCTCTCGATGCCTGCCGAGCCGCAGGCAGCTCGCAGCCGCGAGCCGTCCCGACGAGCAAGCCCACAAGGACGATTGTGCGTACGTATTCCACCAAACCGAGCGAGATCCAGCGCGTCTGGTACGTCGTCGACGCTGAGGACCTGGTGCTTGGCCGTGTCGCGACGGAAGTCGCCCGAATCCTCCGGGGCAAGCACCGTCCAATCTTCGCTCCCCACCTCGACGCGGGCGACCACGTGATCGTGGTGAACGCCTCCAAGGTGGTGCTGACGGCGAACAAGGGCGATCAGTCGTTCTCCTACCGCCACAGCGGCTACCCCGGCAGCCTGCGGGCGACGAGCTTCGGTGACCTGCTGCGGGACAAGCCGGAGGAGCTGGTCCGCTCCGCCGTCCGCGGCATGTTGCCGAAGGGCACGCTCGGCCGGAAGATGCTGTCGAAACTCAAGGTGTACGCAGGTTCCGAGCACCCGCACACCGCCCAGATGCCGCAGCCACTCGAGCTGCCGTCGAGCGCACGGCGGGCTTCGTGACGCTCCGTCACGGCTCTGCTGGCGACGGCTCTGCTGGCGACGGCTCTGCTGGCGACGGCTCTGCTGGCGACGGCTCTGCTGGCGACGGCTCTGCTGGCGTCGGCTCTGCTGGCGTCTCTTCCAACCGCGATCCGAAGGAGAGGTTCACCCGCTGATGCCAAAGCCGCTCGTCCAAGCGACCGGGCGCCGCAAGCGAGCGGTGGCGCGCGTGCGCTTCCGCCCCGGTCAGGGTGCGATCACGATCAACAAGCGCGGGTTCGAGGACTATTTCCCCTCGGCGACCTCGCGGATGCTCGCGTCCGAGCCGCTCCGGCTCACCGGTAAAGCCGAGGAGTACGACGTCGATGTCACCATCGACGGCGGCGGGCTGTCGGGGCAGGCAGGCGCGCTCCGTCTGGGCATCGCGCGAGCACTCATCGAGCTCGATCCGGAGCTGCGGCCGGGCCTCAAGAAGGCCGGCATGCTGACCCGGGACGCCCGTGAGAAGGAGAGCAAGAAGTACGGCCTGAAGAAGGCCCGCAAGGCGCCTCAGTACTCCAAGCGCTGAGGTTGCCGGGGTGCTGCGATTTGGCACCGACGGCATCCGTGGGGTCGCGAACACCGAGATAACCCCGGAGCTCGCGCTCGCCCTCGGACGCGCCGCCACACGCTGCTTGCCGGGCGCGCCCTGGCTCCTCGGGCGTGACACCCGGCGCTCGGGGCCCATGCTGCTCGACGCCCTGGCCGCCGGCCTTGCCTCCGAGGGCCGCGATGTCGTCGACGCCGGTGTGATCCCGACGCCGGGACTCGCGTGGCTGGCGGCGGACCGCGGCGCGCCGGCCGCGATGATCTCGGCCTCCCACAACCCGTTCGCGGACAATGGCATCAAGCTGTTCGGAGCGGGAGGGACGAAGTTGTCGATGGACGACGAGTCGGCCGTCCAGGACGAGCTCGGGCGGCTCACCGGCGTGGCGCCCGCCAACGCTGACAGCGCCGGTGCGAAGACCGGGGTCGGTACGATCTCGGTCGCCCCGGAGGCGATCGACGGCTACGTCGCTTACCTCATTGGCGCCGTCTCGGGCGCCGGCAACTTCGGGGGCAGGATCGTCGCCGACTGCGCAAACGGCTCGGCAAGCGTGGTGGCGCACCGAGTGCTCGAGCGGCTCGGCATCGACCACGTCGTGATCTCGGCCTCACCCGATGGAATGAACATCAACGCCGGATGCGGGTCGACGCACCTCGGCTCGCTCGTCTCGGAAGTCCGTCAGGCGGGCGCAGCGCTCGGGATCGCATTCGACGGCGACGCCGACCGGATGCTGGCGGTCGACCACCTGGGCAACATCATCGACGGCGACCAGCTCATCGCGATGTTTGCCACGGATCTGCACGACCGAGGGTGCCTCAGGGGCGACCACGTCGTCGTGACGGTGCTCTCGAACCTCGGGCTGCGCTTGGCGCTGGCCGCCCACGGCGTCTCGGTCATCGAGACCCCAGTTGGTGATCGCCACGTCGCCGACGCTCTCGAGAGTGGTGGCTACGTCTTCGGTGGGGAGCAGTCCGGCCATCTCATCTTCCGGGAGCACGCCGCCACCGGTGACGGGATGCTGACTGCGCTGAAGCTGTTGGACCTGCTGGCCCGAACGGGCGTTTCGCTCTTCGATCTGGCGACCTCTGCCATGCAGCGGCTGCCCCAACGGATGGTCAGCATCCCCGTCCGCGATCGGTCGAGGCTCGAGTCGGCCTCGGCGGTGTGGGACGCTGTCACCGCTGTCGAGGCCGAGCTCGGCGAGACGGGCCGCGTCGTGCTGCGCCCGAGCGGGACTGAGCCGACCGTGCGCGTGATGGTCGAGGCGACGACGGCCGAGGAGGTCGAGCGGCACGTGCAGCGCCTGGCGGCGGTCGTGGCCCGCGAGCTCGCCTGAGCATCGGTGCCTGGGGCCGGGGCCGCGGGGCCAGGGCGCACCGGAGCGAGGCGCTGCACAAGTAGCCTTGCCGCATGTGCGGAATCATCGGCGTTACCGGTTCGGATGATCCACTCCGCTTGATCCTCGACGGCCTGACGCTGCTCGAGTACCGGGGGTACGACTCCGCCGGCGTGGCCCTTGTCGCCGATTCGTCACTCTGGCGGCGCCGTTCAGCGATCCGGGGCGAGTCCATCGCCGAGCTGGAGCGGCTTGTCCCGGAAGCTCCCGCCGCGCGGGCCGGGATCGGGCACACCCGCTGGGCGACTCACGGAGCGCCGACCGAGCACAACGCCCACCCACACGTCGACTGCACCGGGCGCGTCGCCGTGGTCCACAACGGCATCATCGAGAACCACCGGGAGATCGCCGCCAAGCTCGATGCGCAAGGTCATACGCGCACGTCCGAGACCGACTCCGAAGTGATCGCCCACCTGGTCGAGGTCGAGCTGGCCTCCGGGGCGACCTTGTTCGAGGCAGTACAGCGCTGCGTGAGCGTGTTGCGCGGGGATTACGCCCTCGCGTTCATGTCCGCCGACGAGCCCGAGGTCCTCGTTGCCACGCGCCGATCCTCACCGCTCATCGTCGGGCGCACCGATTCGCTCGGACTGGTGGCGTCTGATATCTCGGCTGTGCTGAGCACCACGCGGGAGCTGTATGCGCTCGGCGACGACGAGGTTGCTGAGGTCCGCCCCGGCAGCATCGATGTCGTCGACGCCTCGGGTAATACCGTCGAACCAAAGCCCTTGAGGGTGTCCTGGGGTGTGCGGGCGGCGCTGCGAGAGGGTTTTGAGGATTTCATGTCGAAGGAGATCCACGAGCAACCCCGGGCTCTGGCGGACACCCTCATCGGCCGAATCCTCCCCGAGGGGACCACCGAGCTCGAAGAGCTCGAGATTCCGTCGGCCGACCTTGCTTCGATCGGCCGGATCGTCATCATCGCCTGCGGGTCGAGCTATCACGCCGGCCTCGTCGGGCGGGCGGCGATCGAATCCTGGGCGAAAGTGCCCTGCACCGTGGAGATCGCCAGCGAGTTCCGCTACCGGGACCCGGTCATCGATGCCTCGACGCTGGTGCTCGCCATCAGCCAGTCCGGCGAGACCGTCGATACCTTCCATGCGCTGCGAGAAGCCAAACGGCGCGGAGCCCGCACGATGGTGCTGACGAATGTCGTCGACTCTTTGATGGCCCGCGAGGCCGACGGGGTGCTCTACACACATGCCGGCCCCGAGATCGGTGTCGCCTCCACGAAGTGCCACACGGCTCAGATCGTGCTGCTCCAGGTGTTCGCGCTCCACCTGGCTTCGATCCGCCAGCAGCTCGATCCGGAGGAGGCGGCGGCCATCGGCGCTCGGATCGCCTCGATCCCCGGGCTCGTCGAGCGAGCGGTGGCGCGCTTCGACGAGTACCGAGCCACCGCCGAACAACTTGCCGACGTGAATGACGTGTTCTTCCTCGGCCGCGGCCACGGGTACCCGGTCGCGCTTGAGGGCGCGCTCAAGCTGAAGGAGCTCGCGTACGTGCGGGCAGAGGGATACCCGGCGGGCGAGATGAAGCACGGCCCCATCTCATTGATCGATCGCCGGGCCGTCGTCGTCGTCGTGGCGAACCGAGGAGCGCTATTCGAGAAGCTGCTCGCCAACGTCGAGGAGGTCCGTGCACGAGGGGCCACGGTCGTGGCGCTGTGCGACGAGGGTGACGAAGAGGCTGCCGCGCTGGCCGACATCGTGCTCGAGGTTCCCGCCGTCGACGAAATGGTGGCAGCGGCGGTGTTGGTAGTCCCGTTGCAGGTGCTGGCGTACGGGATCGCACGGGCACGGGGCAATGACGTGGATCGGCCCCGCAATCTTGCCAAAGTCGTCACTGTCGAGTGAGCCCGGTGATCGGCGTCGGGATCGACGCTGTCGAGATCGACCGGTTTCGGGATGTCCTACAACGCCGCCCGCAGATGGCCGAGCGGCTGTTCTCCGGGGCAGAGCGGGCGCTCGCCAGCGGGCGGAGTGATCCGGTGCCGACGCTGGCGGCGCGTTTCGCTGCGAAGGAAGCAGCCATGAAGGCGCTGTCCACGGGGATCGGTGGCGTCGACTTCGCCGACATCGAAGTGTTGGCGAACCCCGATGGGGCGCCGCGCCTGTCAATCGGAGGGCGAGCGGCCGAGCGAGCCGGTGCGCTCGGGGTCACGAACTGGCACGTCTCACTCTCACATACCTCCACGCTCGCCACCGCCATTGTGGTGGCCGACTGACCTCGCGACGCAAGCCCGATGGAGCCCGTGCTGACCGTTGCCGAGATGCGTGCTGTCGACGAGGCGGCTCAACGTGGCACCGGGCTCTCGGCGCTCATCGCTCGAGCCGGGACTGCCGTCGCCACGGAGGCGATGTCGATGCTCGGCGGCGCCTACGGTAGGAGCATCGCCGTCGTTGCCGGCCGGGGCAACAACGGCAACGATGGCCGGTTCGCCGCCCAGCTGCTCACCCGGCGTGGCGCCCGGGTCGTCATCACGGCGCCGGGGGAGGCGCTCGAACAGCGGTCTGCGGTGGATCTGGTGATCGACGCCGCCTACGGGACGGGTTTTCGAGGGGACTACGACGCGCCGGACCCGGGTGGAGCGCCCGTGCTCGCTGTTGACATCCCGACGGGCTTGAGCGCGGAGCTGGGCGTGGCGGGCCGCGGTGCGGTGCGGGCGATCCGTACCGTCACCTTCGGCGCTTGGAAACCGGGCCTGTTGCTCGGGTCCGGGCCTGAGCTCGCAGGCCGAGTCGAGGTCCGGCCGATTGGCCTGCCCGTGGCGGAAGCCCATCGGTCGATGCACCTGATCGCCGATGACGACGTCGTGGAGATGCTGCCCAGCCGGGAGCACTCGACCCACAAATGGGCCTCGGCGGTGATGGTGGTGGCCGGTTCGCCGGGGATGCACGGAGCGCCGGTGTTCGTCGCTGCGGGCGCCGGGCGGAGTGGCGCCGGCATGGTCCGCCTCGGGATACCGGGCGCCGACCCGGCGGGACTGCCCACCAGCTCGGCGGTCGCCCGCAGCTTGCCATCGGAGGGTTTCGATGTGGCCGTCCTCGACGAGTTGCACCGGTTCGGCGCCCTCGTCATCGGGCCCGGGCTCGGCACAGGCGACGCGACGGCGGAATCGGTGCGGCGGCTCGTGGCCGCCGCCCGGATCCCGACGGTGATCGACGCAGATGGCCTCGGTGCCCTCGGCGACGTCTCGCGAGCGGCCGGGGTGATCGCCGCCCGCCAAGGAGCGCCGGTCGTGCTGACCCCGCACGACGGCGAGTTCGCCCGGCTGACCGGTGAGCCGCCTGGCACCGACCGCGTCGGATCGGTCCGGCGCTTGTCCGAGGTGCTCGGTGCTGTCGTGTTGTTGAAGGGATCAACGACCATCGTGGCCGCCCCGGACGGAGCCGTCCTGCTGGCGGCGGCGGGCTCTTCCCGACTGGCGACCGCCGGATCGGGTGATGTGCTGTCTGGCGTCATCGGGGCGTTGCTCGCCCGCGGCGTCGAGGTGCAGGCCGCAGCAGCGCTCGCCGCGCACGTCCACGGCCGGGCGGCCGGGCTCGGTCACGCCGAGGGTCTCGTAGCCGAGGATCTGCCCGAGCTCGTGGCCGACGTGCTGTCGCGTGCTGCCGTCGAACGTGAGGCCAGGGCCGGCGAGCGCGGACCGCGGCGGGGCACCGGGCCGATGCCCCATGGCTGAAGGCGCTCGCCGCCCGGCCTGGGCAGAGGTCGATCTCGAGGCGATCCGGCACAACTCCGCAGTGCTGCGATCGATTGTCGCACCCTCCCGGCTCTGCGCCGTCGTGAAGGCGGATGCGTACGGGCACGGCGCGGTCGGCGTCGCTCACGCGGCGCTGGCCGGAGGTGCGAGCGAGCTTGCCGTCGCCATCGTCGACGAGGGTGTCGAGCTGCGCGACGCCGGTATCGACGCGCCCATCCTCGTGCTGTCCGAGCCCGGCAGTGACGCCATGGCCGAGGTGTTCGGCTATCGCCTCACTCCGACGTTGTACACGGCCGACGGGATCGCGCTGGCGGCCGAGGCGGCGCAGGTGGCTCTCGGGCGTACGCCGACGGCACCGATCAAAGACAGCGCCGGGCCTCGGGTGCCTCGGGTGCCTCGGGTACCTCGGGTGCCAGTGGAGATCAAGGTTGACACCGGCATGCACCGAGTCGGCGCCGACCCCGCCCTGCTGCCGCAACTCGTGGCCTCGTTGGCGGCGCGGCCGGAGCTGGAGTTCGTCGGCCTCTGGACACATCTCGCGGTCGCGGACGAGCCGGACAACGGCTTTACCGGGGAGCAGCTGGGTCGTTTTGACGCCGCCAGGCAGTCGCTGGTGACGGCCGGGCTGCCACAACCACTCCGGGTCCACGCGGCCAACTCGGCCGGCGCGCTGTGTTGGCCGAGCGCGCGTCTCGATGTGGTGCGCTGCGGGATCAGCGTGTACGGCTACGCGCCGAGCCTGGCCGTGGCGAGCACGGTGGACACCGCGATCCGTGATGCGGGTTGGGGCCCGACCGACGGCCTGCGGCCGGCGTTGTCGTGGATCGCCCGGGTCAGCTTCGTGCGCGAGCTCGAGGCAGGGGAGCGGGTCAGCTACGGGCTCAAGCTGTCGCTGCCCGCCCGGTCCCTCGTAGCGACGGTCCCGCTCGGCTACGCGGACGGCATCCCCCGGGCGTACTTCACTGGGGGCGGAGAGGTGCTCGTGAACGGCCGCCGCCGGCGGCTCGCCGGTTCGGTGACGATGGACCAGATCCTGGTGGACTGCGGCGACGACGAATCGGTGAGACCGGGCGACGAGGTCGTGTTGATCGGCCGGCAGGGCGGCGAGCGCCTGACGGCCGAGGACTGGGCCCAGTCGTTGGGGACGATCTCGTATGAGATCGTCACGCGGATCGGTCCTCGCGTCCCGAGGGTGTACCGACCAATGACGATCCCCGCTGACCGGAGCCTCCTCGGAGGGCCAGTTGCTGGGAGGGAGGCGTTGGCGTGAGCCCGAGCCCGGCGGGCGCGGCGGATGGGCAGCGCAGCCGGCGTGGGTGGGGAGTCGTAACGGTCCGCCGGGTAGTTGCGGGTGCTGCGGCCGCTGCTGCCGCCGGCGCAGCCGGGTACGCCGCCAACCGGCTGTTCCGCCGCCGCGCGGTCGAGCGTGGGCTCCGCTCACTGGCGCACCCGTTGCCGCAGGGGCCTACTGACGCTAAGCGGCCGGCTCAGGGCGACGAGTTGGAACTGCCAGGGGACGTGGTCCACCACTATGTCGACGTGCGAGACGGCGGTCGGGTGCACGTGGTCGAGCGTGGGAACGGCCCCGAGATCGTCCTCTTGCATGGCGCGGGGCTCTCGGCGGGAGTGTGGGCGTACCAGTTCCGGGATTTGACTGACCGGTTCCGCCTCGTGGCACTCGATCTTCGCGGCCACGGCGAGTCCCGGCCCGGATCGGATGGGATGACCATCAAGGCGATGGTCGACGATCTCGTTCACGTGCTGATGAGCCTCGACCTCCGACCGGCGCTGCTGGTCGGCCACTCGCTGGGTGGGATGACCGTGCTTCGCTTCGCGAGGCAATACCCTCAGCTCGTCGCCGAGCGGGTGGCGTCCGTGATGCTGCTGTCGACTGCCGCCGGCGTCGTCCCCAACGTCGCTCCGTGGAACCGGCTCGGCACGCTGGCCGGTCGTGCCGCCGTCGCCGCCGGCGGGGTCGTGGCTCGCTCCGGCCGGGCCGGGTTGCCGGAGGGCGAGATCGGCCGGGCGTTCTGCCGGGCGGGCTTCGGCGTGGCGCCGTCAGCGCCCCAGATCAAGGCGGTGCTGAGGATGATGCGGGCGGCCGATCCTGGCCTGCTTGCCGGGCTCGTCCCCGAGTTGATGGCGTTCGACGAGCGGGCGGCGTTCGAGGAGATGAGCATCCCGGTCACCGTTGTCGTGGGAGACCGGGACCGCGTCACGCGGCCAGCCCTGGCACGGCAGCTGGCCGAGACCCTCGGAGGGGCACACGTCGTGGTGTGGCCCGGCGGGGGCCACATGTTGATGTACGAGCGTCGCGAGGCGCTCGACTGGCTCATCAAGCGGCTCGCGTCCGCCCCGGAGGCGGCGATGTCCGGCTCGAAGGGAGCTGGCCGAGGCCGGTAGCATGCGCCGCCATGGCGTCGCTTGCCGAGATCGAAGCCGATGCGCGCGTCTGTGTCGCCTGCCCGCTGGCGAAGGGGCGGACGACGGTCGTCTTCTCAGCCGGTAACCCGCAGGCAGACCTGATGTTCGTCGGCGAAGCGCCCGGGCATGACGAGGACCTCCAGGGCGAGCCGTTCGTCGGGAGATCGGGCAAGCTCCTGGACCGCCTGATCGGCGAGGAGCTCGGGCTCGACCGTACCGGTTGTTACATCTGCAACGTGGTGAAGTGCCGGCCTCCGGGCAACCGGGATCCGCTGCCCGCCGAGGTGGACGCGTGCCGGCACTACCTCGAAGCTCAGGTGGAGGAGGTCGCTCCGCGGGTGATCGTGACCCTCGGCAACTTCGCCGCCCGCACGTTGCTCTCCACGACCGAGACTGTCACACGGCTCCGCGGTACGAGCTACCCGTACGGCCGCGCGGTGGTCGTGCCCACGTTCCACCCGTCCTACGGGCTTCGTGGAGGCCCCGTCGTGGTCGCTCAGATGCGAGCTGACCTCGTACGGGCCAAACAGCTGCTCGCCGCCAGCGCACCGTGATACCGGCCTCAGCGTGATCTCGGCCCGTACCCTCAGCCCCGAGGGCACGCAGGCGATCGGGGCGGCCGTGGCCGAGCTGCTCGCTCCTGGTGACGTCGTCCTGCTCGTCGGAGGTCTCGGGGCTGGCAAGACGACGTTCGTGCAAGGCATGGCGCGAGGCCTGGGGTACTCGGGCGCCGTCACGAGCCCGACGTTCACCCTCTGCCACTCCTACGCCGGCCGGCTCGCCCTCGTCCACGCGGATCTGTGGCGGCTCGACACCGTCGGCGAGATCCTCGATCTCGCCCTGGACGAGGAGCTGGAGGGGGGAGCCGTCGTCGTCGCCGAATGGGGTGAAGCGGCTGAAGGCGTTCTCGGCCGCGACGCCCTCATCGTCCACATCGAGGCTGGCGCTATGCCGGACGAGCGGGACGTGCGTCTCGAGCCGCGTGGCCCATGGTCCGCCCGGGTCGCAGCGCTCGCTGCCGCGGTTGCAAGGGTTGCGGCGTGAACATCCTTGCCATCGAGACTGCAACCATCGAGGTCGGCGTCGCCGTCGCCGATGAGAACGGCCCCGTCGCCGCGTTCAGTGTGCGGGCCAGGCGGCGCCACGCCGAGTCGCTGCACCCTGCTGTCGAGACCGTGCTCTCGGCAGCAGGTGTCGGCTTAGCCGATGTCAATGCGATCGCAGTGGACATCGGACCTGGGCTGTTCACGGGCATTCGTGTGGGTGTGGCGGCCGCCAAGGGCTATGCAATGGCGCTCGGAATCCCGATCGTGGCGTTGACGAGCCTCGAGATCCTCCGCGCCGCATGCGCGGCGGCGGGCGTGGGCGACTCCGCCGGACTTGACAGACGCGCGACGGTGATCGGCGTGGTGGACCTGCGGCGCGGTGAGGTCGCCTGGTCGTTCCCGCCCGGGCCGGGGGGCGGCGGCCAGCCCGCCCACGGGGCGCCGGCGGAGCTCGCGGCCAAGCTCGCCGGATATCTGGGCGACGCAGCCGGGCCCGAGCAGGTGGTGCTCGCCGGCGATGGGGCGATCCGGTACCGAGCCGTGCTGGCAGACGGGCAAGATGTGCATGCCGGCCGCGTGACCATCGCCGGCCCCGAGCTGGCTGCGCCGCCGGTAGCGTCGCTCGCCGTGCAGGCAGTCATTCGGTGGGCGGGAGGCCGGGCGCTCGACCCGGCCGAGGTTCGCCCCGCCTACCTCCGCGATGCGGACACCCGGATCAATTGGTCGACTCGGCACGACGCGCCCGGACTGGTGAGGGATTAGGTGGGTTTCCGGTTCCCTGTGGGGCACCGTCGAGGTGCCGACGCGACGCCTGGCGGTATCGACATCGTAGAGATGAAGCGTCGCCACCTGAAGGCCGTCGTCGCCATTGAGCAGCAGGTGTTCCCGAGTCCGTGGTCGCTCGGGCTGTACCTGTCCGAGATCGCTCAAGGGGGGACTCGGGCGTACTACGTCGCACGATACGCCGGTGAGGTGATCGGCTACGCCGGCTTGATGGTGGCGGTGGGCGAGGGTCATGTCACCACCATCGGCGTGGTCCCGGAGTGGCAGCGCCGAGGGGTGGGCAGGCTGCTCTTGCTCACGCTGGCCCGCACGGCGATCGAGCGCGGTGCCAATAGCCTGACACTCGAAGTGAGGGTCACGAACACAGGCGCCCAGGCGATGTACCACGAGTTCGGGTTCGCGCCGGCCGGGATCCGGAAGAACTACTACGCAGAGGTGCACGAGGACGCCATCGTGATGTGGGCGCACGACATCCAGAGCGACGAGTACGCCCGGCGCCTCGACGTCATCGCCGGTCGCCTCGGGGATCTGCGGACCGCTCTCCCAGGCGCCTCTGATCTCCCAGGCGCCTCTGAACCGCCGGCAGCCCCTGCATGACTGTTGGCCCGAGCCCGTTCCGGGTGCTCGCAATCGAGACGTCCTGCGACGAAACCGCAGCCGCCGTCGTCGACGACGGCTGCACCGTGATCTCCTCGGTCGTGTCCAGTCAGGTCGATCTCCACGCCCGCTACGGAGGTGTCGTGCCGGAGCTGGCGAGCCGGGCGCACGTCGAGCTGATCGTGCCGATCGTCACCGAGGCGCTCGAAGCGGCCGGCCTCGATCGGCGCGGCCGGCCGCTCACTGCGGGCGCGGCCGTCCCAGAGGGACCTGCCGTCAGAGCAGTTGCCGCCACGATCGGACCGGGGCTCGTCGGATCTCTGCTCGTGGGCACGAGTGTGGCGAAATCCCTCGCCATGGCCTGGGGCGTTCCCTTCGTCGGAGTGAACCACCTTGAGGGGCACCTCTACGCTTGCCTCCTCGAGAAGCCGGATCTTGAGTTGCCGGTCGTCGTGCTCCTCGTCTCAGGTGGGCACACGATGCTCATCGAGATGGAAGGCCCCGGCAGCTACCGCGTGCTGGGGCGGACGAGGGACGACGCCACCGGCGAAGCGTTCGACAAGGTCGCCCGCTACCTCGACTTGGGGTACCCGGGAGGCCCGGCGATCGACCGAGTGGCTGGCGAGGGCGATCCCAGGGCCGTCAGTTTCCCTCGGGCCTGGCTCGACGGGAGCCTGGACTTCTCGTTCTCCGGCTTGAAAACTGCCGTCGTGAACCATGTGCGGGCCCATCCGGACGTGTCGACACCCGATGTCGCTGCCTCGTTCCAGGAAGCTGTCGTGGACGTGCTTGTGAGCAAGGCGTTCCGGGCGGCCGAGGACGTGGGTGCCCGCGGGGTGTGCCTGGCGGGCGGCGTGGCGGCGAATTCGCTGCTCAGGGCACGAGCGCAGCGTGCCGGAAAGGACGCCGGCCTGCCTGTGTACCTCCCGAGCAGGGCGATGTGCACCGACAACGCGGCAATGATCGGAGCTGCCGGCTACTTCAGTTTGATGCGCCACGGCCCGAGTGGGTGGGGGACTGGGGTGGACGCGGGGATGGGTTTCGAGGCGGCGGCGGATCGGCTGGCGGGCTAGCACTCTCCTGCTGCGTTTGCCAACGCATCGTGCTAGCATTGGCACTCACGTAGTGAGAGTGCCAATGGAGCCAACAGGAGGCCCGAAGATCATGAAGCTGCAGCCCCTGGACGACAGGATCGTCGTTCGGCCGAGCGAGTCCGAGGAGACCACCGCGTCCGGCCTCGTCATCCCTGACACCGCCAAGGAGAAGCCCCAGCAGGGCGAGGTCCTGGCAGTGGGCCCGGGTCGGCGCGCCGACCAGACCGGTGAGATCATCCCGCTCGACGTCGCCGTCGGTGACAAGGTGGTGTACTCGAAGTACGGCGGCACCGAGATCACGATCGACGGTGAGGACCTGTTGATCCTCTCGAGCCGTGACGTACTCGCCAAGGTCGGCGCCTGATGTCCAAGATGCTCGTATTCGACGAGTCCGCTCGTCGCAGGCTGGAGGCGGGTGTCAACAAGCTCGCCGATGCCGTCAAGGTCACGCTCGGTCCGAATGGCCGCAACGTGGTCCTCGAGAAGAAGTACGGCGCGCCGACGATCACGAACGATGGTGTCACGATCGCCCGCGAGGTCGAGCTCGAGGACCCCTTCGAGAACATGGGCGCCCAGCTCGTCAAGGAAGTGGCGACGAAGACGAACGACGTCGCCGGTGACGGCACGACGACGGCGACGGTGCTGGCCCAGGCGCTCGTGCGCGAAGGTCTTCGCAACGTCGCAGCCGGTGCGAACCCGATGTCGCTGAAGCGTGGCGTCGAGAAGGCGGTGGCCGCTTCGGTCGCCTCGATTCACAGCCAGGCCAAGGAGATCGAGGGCCGGACCGAGATCGCCCAGATCGCCGCCATCTCGGCCGCCGATGCGTCGATCGGCGAAGTGCTTGCCGATGCCATCGACAAGGTCGGCAAAGACGGCACGGTCACGGTCGAGGAGTCGAACACCTTCGGCCTCGAGCTCGAGTTCACCGAAGGTATGCAGTTCGACAAGGGCTACCTGTCGCCGTACTTCGTGACCGACCCGGACCGCCAGGAAGCGATCCTGGACGACCCGTACGTGCTGATCGTCAACTCGAAGGTGAGCTCGGTCCACGACTTCGTGCCCGTGCTCGAGCGCGTGATGCAGAGCGGCAAGCCGCTGCTCGTCGTCGCGGAGGACGTCGACGGCGAGGCTCTGGCCACGCTGGTGGTGAACCGGATCCGCGGGCTATTCCAGTCCGTGGCGGTGAAGGCACCCGGCTTCGGCGAGCGCCGCAAGGCCATGCTCGGCGACATCGCCGTGTTGACCGGCGCCACCATCGTGTCGGAGGAGGTCGGGCTGAAGCTCGAGAACACCACCCTCGACCAGCTGGGGCACACGCGCCGCGTCGTCGTCACGAAGGACGACACGACGATCATCGACGGTGCGGGCGCCGAGGCTGACGTGAAGGGCCGGATCGCCCAGATCAAGCGTGAGATCGAGGACACCGACTCCGACTGGGACCGCGAGAAGCTGCAGGAGCGCCTCGCGAAGCTCTCGGGTGGGGTTGCCGTCGTCAAGGTCGGCGCTGCCACCGAGGTCGAGCTCAAGGAGAAGAAGCACCGCATCGAGGACGCGCTGTCAGCGACCCGTGCGGCGATCGAGGAAGGCGTTGTCGCCGGTGGCGGCGTGGCCCTCCTGCGCAGCAGGCCAGCCGTGGCTGACGTCGCCGAGAAACTCGAGGGCGACGAAGCAACCGGAGCCCGTATGGTCTGGCGGTCTCTCGACGAGCCGCTCAAGTGGATCGCCATCAACGCCGGACTCGAGGGCGCCGTGCAGGTGCAAGAGGTTGAGCGCGCCGAGGGCACGATCGGCTTGAACGCCCTCACGGGCAAGCTGGAGGACCTCGTCAAGGCGGGCGTCATCGACCCCGCCAAGGTCACGCGGTCAGCCCTCCAGAACGCCGCCTCCATCGCAGCGCTGCTTCTCACCACCGAGGCGCTCGTTGCGGACAAGCCGGAGAAGAAGTCGGCCATGCCTGGGATGCCGCCCGGTGGTGGCATGGGGATGATGTAAGTCTCGCATCGCTGTCGGTTGTGATGCCAAGGGGCCGGGTCCAGGTGACCCGGCCCCTTGCCGCGGGCGGGCGAACGCCGCGGGCGGGCGGGCGGGCTCGGTAGGCTCACAGGATGTCGGGGCATCGAGAGACCAGCCCGGACATGCCGTTCCGGCGATTCCGGCAGTTCATCCCGAGGCCGCCGTCCGTCGTCGCCGGCGGGCCGGCGCCGTGGGCCGGGAAGGCCTGCCAGCTGGAGCCGCCAATTTCCCTCGATCGGGTCGTCCGCGCCCTCGGGCCCGTCCTCGTGCCGCCCACGGACGAGCCCGACCATCGGCCCCATGCCGCCGTCCTCGTGCCGCTCTTCGAGCGCGCCGGCGACGCGGCGGTCGTCCTCATCCGGCGCTCGTTGTGGTTGACGAGCAACCCCGGGGACCTTGCATTCCCAGGAGGCCGCCTCGAGCCGGGCGAGCGTGCCCTCGACGCGGCCCTGCGCGAAGCGCACGAAGAAGTCGGGCTCCACCCGGCCGCCGTCTCGCCCCTCGGCCGCCTTGCTGTCGTCAGGCGCGCCCGGGTACCCGAGCGGGTCGTGCCTTACGTCGGCTTGCTGAGCGTCGAACCGGTGCTGCGGCCGGATCCCGGGGAAGTGGATGCCGTGCTCACCGTAACGCTGGCGGAGCTCGTCGCCGAAGGCGTGTACTGGGAAGAGGAGTGGCAACTACCCGGCGAAGGTCCCCGCCGCCTGCCGTTCTTCGCGAAGTCCGATGCGCTCGGGGACGACGTGATCTGGGGGATGACGGCGATGGTCCTGCGTGAACTGCTGAGTGCGGTCGCGTCGGCCGCAGCACCCTGAGGACCCTGACGCCGAGATCGGAAGGTCGCAGCTCGCAATTGCGTAGTCTTTGGCGCTGCGCCACGCAGGGAGACGAAGGACAGGGAGACGATTCGTTGGTGGCAACCCAAGGGTCTCGCCACCTGGCGCGCCGCCGGCGGCAGCGTGCGCCCGACTGGCGTGCCATCTGGATCGACGCCCGCGGCGATGTGGGTGGGATCGGTGCCGTTCTGGCGGCGATCGTGGCGTACCTGTCGCCGGCGCTGAAGGACGGCACCAGTTTCGGCACGTTCGACACCGTCCTCAGGTTGACCAGCCTCGGCCATGGCCTCTACGCCGGGCCCGACTACAACCGGACCGACGCGGACGTGGTCAGCCAGCTGGAGACCTGGAACCTGTTCGACTGGCGCCAGATTCATGCCGGGCACTTCCCTCTCTGGAACCCGTTCTCCCTGTACGGGCTGCCGCAATTCGCGAACTTCCAGTCTTCGGTGCTGAGCCTGCCGGATCTCATCAGTTACGCCATGCCGGCCAGGTACGCGTGGCTCACCGTCGTGTTCTTGAAGCTGCTCATCGCCGGCACCGGCACGTACGTCTTCGCTCGCGTGATCGGGCTCGGCGTGGCGGCATCCTCCTTCGCCGGCATCACCTACCTGCTGTCGGGTGGCTTCACCGCTGACTTGTCGTGGCCGTTCACCGACGTGCTGGCTTGGGTCGGATGGATCGCCGCCTTCGCAGTTCTCACGTACCGGTGGCGGGGGCGTGCCCGCTACGTCATCGGCTTGGCGGTGGCATCGGCGTTCTCCATCTACGGCGGCTTCCCGGAGGCCAATGCCTACACGGCGCTGTTCCTCGCTGTGGCCGGCCTGGTGATCGTGGCGTGCCTCGTGTTGCGAGGCAACCGCGTTCTTGTCGGTGGGCTCGTCCGTATCGGTGCCGGGCTCGGGAGCGGGATCCTGCTGGCGATGCCACTGCTGCTACCAGGCGTCCAGTACGCGGTCAACGCCCATCGGCAGACCGAGACGATCTTCGAGGCCGTGCCGGGCAAGGCGATCCTCGGGCTCGTCGCACCCGGCATCGACGGGCTCCCGATCCGCGGGAGCACGTGGCTCCTGGCCGGCACGAACTTCTACGAAACCGTCTCCTACGTGGGGATTGTCGTGGTCGTGCTGGCGATCGTGGCGATCGTCGCCATACCCAGGCACCCCATGGTGCTCGGCCTCGCCATCGGTGCCGCCGCCCTCGTAGCCACGTCCTACGAGATCGGGAACTTCCACCCGCTCGTCGATCTCCTCAAGTCATCCGGGCTCGGCACGGTGATCTGGCGCCGTAGTCGCCTGCTCATCGGCTTCCCGCTCGGCATCCTCGCTGCGACCGGCCTCGAAACCCTCCTGCGCTCCCACGGCAAGGGCCGTGCCCCGGCCGCCTTCGCCGTCGCGTCGCTCGTCGCCTGCGGCGCCGTGATCTGGCTGTGGGTGTACGCGGCGTCCGGCGCCACGGCACGGATCCGTTCGATCGAGTCGCAAGCGTTGATCTGGCCGACCGCCCTCACTGCGGCATGCGTCATCACCGCCGGCCTGGTGCTGAAGGCGGGACGGGTGCACGGGGCGCACCTGGGCCGGACGTTGTGCGCAACGGCGACGACGGTGCTGTTCGTCGGCAACGGGATGTTCCTCGTGTTCGCTGGCGTCGGGCTGAACACCTGGACGAAGGGCTTCTACCCGGAGACCGCCGCGATGCGCACCCTTCAGGCAAAGGTCGGCACAGGCCTCGTCGCCGTCGATGATGGGAGGAGGAACGTGCAGGCATTGTCGCCGGTGGGTTTCTATCCGGAGTTGAACATGGCGTACCGGATCGACGAATTCGCCGGGCACGATCCTTTGCTGCCGCAGTCGTACTACGAGGTGCTCGCGCCCGGCGAGGGCAACGGGGGGATCGGGCTTTTGATCCCGAGCGTCGGCACGGTCGCCGAGGCGCAGGAGTTCGGGATCTCGTGGCTGCTGCTGTACAGGGGGCGACCGGTGCCGAGGGGGGCGACCTACGTCGCGACGCTCGCGGGCGAGCGCCTCTTCCACGTGTCAGGGTCGTCGCAGTTCTCCGTGCAGCCTCCCTCCGGTGGCGAGGTGTCCTCAATCAACCAGCCCTATGCCGGGTCCTACTCGGTCCGGGTCGACGACGCTGTCAGCGTGACGCTCGTGGCTCGGGTCACGGCGGTACCCGGTTGGCACGCGACGATCGACGGGCGACCGGTGCGATTGCACACCTACGACGATGTCATGCAATCGTTGGTGGTGCCCGCAGGCAATCACGACGTTCAGCTGTGGTATGACCCGCCCCAGCTCATGTACGGCATCTGGCTCGCAGCTGCGGCCGCAGCGGGCCTATCGCTGTTCGGGTGGAGGTCGTCCCGGCTCGCGCGGCGGCGCCGGCCCGAGCCGGTTGACGACGGTCTGTCGCTCTCGGCCGAGCTCGAAGCGGTGAGCGGCCAGTGAGAACCCGGCAACGAACCGCTGCCGATCGCCCACGGGCGGTGTTCCTGGCGGCATTCGTGGCGTTCTTCGCCGCCATCGCAGTATGGAGCATCGCCACCCCGCTCATGGCCTCGCCCGACGAGCCGGTCCACGTAGCCAAGGCCGCAGCCGTGGTCCGTGGCGAGTGGACCGGCCGCCTCATCCCCGACGGCAGCATCGGACTGCAGTCCAGCCCGCTCGGGGTCGTTCGGATACCGGCGGCGTACGCCAACCTCGGTGACCTCGTGCACTGTTACCAGTTCGACGCGGACAAGCCGGCGTCGTGCGCTCCGCCCTACCATGGGTCGAGCAAGACCGTCGACGACACCATCTACAACGCCCGCTACCAGCCGCTGTACTACGCGATCGTCGGGCTGCCGAGCCTCCTCACCGACTCAGCCACGGGCATCTATCTCATGCGGCTCGTCAGCGCGGCGCTGAGCGCCTTGTTCCTCGCCCTCGCGGTCATGGCAGCCGTGACGTGGTCCCGCTCCCGTCTCCTCCTGGCCGGGGTGATCGTGGCCTCCACGCCGTCGGTGTTGTTCTTCGCCGGTGTCGTGAACCCGAACGGCTTCGAGATCTCGTTGTCGATCTGCCTGTGGACCTCCGCGCTGATCCTCGCCATGGAGCGCTTGAGACACCCGCCGTTGGGTCTCGTCGCCCTCGTCTCGGTGTCAGCCGGCGTCGAGGCGCTCGTCCGGTCGCTGTCGCCGTTCTGGGTCGTGCTCACGCTGCTGGCGGCCCTGACAGTTGCGGACTGGAAGGAGCTGTCGTCCTTCCTGAGGTCGCGCCGGGCGTGGGCCGGCGGGGCCTTCGCAGTCGTGTGCGGAGCCCTCGGGACGGCGTGGATCATCACCGAGCACTCCTTGAACGTCCTTCCGCCCAGTTCGCCCGTGCCGCGATCGGTGGGCGAGGGCCATCTGCTGGTGCTGGCGTTCTTGCGGACGTCGGGGTACTACAGCGAGATGTTGAGCCGTTTTGGGTGGTTGGTCGCACCGTCGCCCTACCTCACGTACCTCCTCTTCACGATGCTGCTCGGGTGGCTGGCGTTCGGAGCGCTCGGGACCGCCTCCGCCCGCCGCATCACCGTTCTCCTCGCGACGGTCGTCGCCGTGGTGGTGATACCGGTCCTGATCTCAGCGGCGCAGGCGCATCGTTTGGGTATCACCTGGCAGGGGAAGGACACGCTGCCGCTTGCCGTCGGGGTGCCGATCCTGGCGGCGACGCTGATCGCCAATTCCTCGCTCGCCGAGGTGCGCGTGTTCCGTACCCGATCGGTCGGGCTGGTGGCCGTCACGGCCGCGATCGCGATCGTGACGGCCCTTTGGGGAGACCTGCGGCGCAATGCCGTCGGTGACGCCGGCCCGAACCTCTCGTTCCTCCACGCGGCGTGGCAGCCGCCGCTCGGCATCGCCGGCGTGTTCATCTTCGGGCTGGTGGCGACCGGTGCCCTGGCCACGATGTTCGCCGTGCTCGGGACGCCTCCCCCACTACCACGGTCACGCTCGCGGGTCTCGTACCTTGCTCCTGGCACGGCATCGCCGGCTGGCCCGGCATCGCCGGCATCGCCGGTCGCGCTCGACGCGCTCGACGCGCTCGACCCAACGCCCGGCTCGGACGAGCCCGCGCGCCTCCAATCCGTTGAATCTGACAAAGGAGCCGACGATGCCTGACATCGAGATCGGAAGCGGTAAGTCCTCCCGGCGGGGCTACGGCCTCGATGACGTGGCCATCGTGCCCTCACGGCGGACCCGCGACCCCGAGGATGTGGACCTGTCGTGGCGGATCGAGGGGTACGACTTCGGTTTGCCGCTCGTGGCCGCCGCCTCCGACGCGGTCGTGAGCCCGGACTCCGCCATCGGGATCGGCCGGGCCGGCGGCTTGGCCGTGCTCAACTTGGAGGGCCTCTGGACACGCTACGAGGATCCTCTGCCGCTGTTCGACGAGATCGCCTCGCTGGCGCCGGCCGTCTCGACTCGCAGGCTGCAGGAGCTGTACTCGCAACCCGTGCGTCCCGATCTCGTCACCGAGCGGATCCGCCAGATCGCCCTTGCCGGAGTGGTGACGTGCGCCTGCCTCTCGCCGCAACGGACCGTCCAGTTCGCCAAAGCGGTAGTCGACGCCGCGCTCGACCTGTTGGTGATCCAAGGGACCGTCGTCTCTGCGGAGCACGTGTCGACGCGTTCGGAGCCGCTCAACTTGAAGCGCTTCATCAGGGAGTACGACATCCCGGTGATTGTCGGTGGGTGCGCCTCGTACCCGGCCGCCCTCCATCTCATGAGGACGGGGGCCGTTGGTGTGCTCGTCGGCGTCGGGACCGGCAGCGCTTCCACGACCTGGAACGTGCTCGGCCTCGGGGCTCCGCACGCGACGGCCATCGCCGATGCAGCCGGCGCGAGGAGCCGCCACCTCGAGGAAACGGGCGTCTACGTTCACGTGATCGCCGACGGCGGGATGTCCACCGGCGGCGATATCGCCAAGGCGATCGCTTGCGGCGCCGACGCGGTCATGATCGGCTCGCCCCTGGCGGCAGCAAGCGACGCCCCGGGGAAGGGACGGTACTGGGAGGCGGCGGCGGCGCACCCGACACTGCCCCGTGGCTCGCTGATGGAGGTCCCGGCTCGCGGCTCCCTCACTGAGATCCTGCTCGGTCCGGCTCACGCTCCGGACGGTGCCCTCAACCTCTTCGGGGCGCTCCGGGCGGCCATGGCGATGTGCGGGTACGCGTCCGTGCGCGAGTTCCACAAGGCCGAGGTCACTGTCGCGGGATAGGCGCAGGGCCGGCGAAAGGAGCCTTTAGGCTCGGATCGATGCCCGGGCTGGACGAAGAGTGGGACCTGTTCGGGGATCTCCCGCCTCTCCCACCACTGCCGGTCCACTCGGCGCCGTCGGCGACGGGGGCGCTGGCAGCGACGGCAGCGCCACCCACGCCGCCTCCCACTCCGGCGCTCGACGAAGCGACGCTCCTCGAGGACTTGAACCCGGTGCAGCGCGCCGCCGTACAGCACTGCGACGGTCCGCTCGTCGTCGTCGCCGGCGCCGGGTCCGGCAAGACCCGGGTGCTGACGCGCAGGATCGCCTCGCTCGTCGCCCGGGGTGTCCCGCCGTGGCGCATCCTGGCGATCACCTTCACGAACAAGGCGGCCCAGGAGATGAGGCGCCGAGTCGTCGAGCTGGTGGGCGAGGACGCCGATCGCATGTGGGTGTCGACGTTCCACTCGGCCTGCGTGCGCATCCTGCGCCGCAACGCCGATCTCATCGGCTACCGCTCGAACTTCACGATCTACGACGACAGTGACTCTCGCCGCCTGATCGAGCACATCCTCGGCGATCGCGGCGTCGACCAGAAGCGCTTCCCGCCCCGCGTCGTCGCCGCCGCCATCAGCCAGGCGAAGTCGGAGCTGCTCGACGTCGACGCCTACGACCGCCGGGCCACCACGCTGTACGAGCGGAGGATCGCCGAGACGTACGCGGAGTACGAGCGCCGGCTCGTCGAGGCCAACGCGATGGACTTCGACGACCTCCTCGTCCGTGTCGTCCGGCTCTTCCGGGAGCATGTCGATGTGCTGGAGCGGTACCAGCATCGTTTCCTGCACGTGCTGGTCGACGAGTACCAGGACACAAACCCGGCCCAGAACGAGATCGTCATGCTGCTCGGGCGCGCCCACCGCAACGTGTGCGTCGTGGGCGACACCGACCAGAGCATCTACCGCTTCCGTGGGGCCGAGATGCGCAACCTCCTCGACTTCGAGTCGACGTTCCCCGACGCCGAGGTGCTGCTGCTCGAGCAGAACTATCGCTCCACGCAGACGATCCTCAGTGCCGCCAACGCCGTGATCACGAACAACCTCGTGCGCCAGCCCAAGCAGCTGTGGAGCGCGCTCGGGGAGGGCTCGAAGATCCGCCGATACCGGGCCAACGACGAGACCGACGAGGCGTCGTTCGTGGCCGGCGAGATCCTCTCGCTCGCGAGCACCCACAGCGTCGACTACCGCGAGATCGCCGTCTTCTACCGTACGAACGCGCAGTCACGCGCCCTCGAATCTGCGTTGATGGAGCAGGGCGTGCCCTACCAGGTCATCGGGGGGACTCGGTTCTACGACCGGCGCGAGATCCGCGACTCGCTGGCGTACCTCCGCCTGGCGGAGAACCCGGGCGATGAGGTGTCGCTGCGCCGGGTGCTCAACGTCCCTCGCCGTGGCGTCGGCGACACGACGCTCTCCCGGCTCGTCGCCTTCGCCCGGGAGCAGCAGATCACGTTCGCCGAATCGCTGCGGCGAGCTGATGAGGCGGGGGCGTCGGGCAGGGCCCTCTCGGGCATCTCGGAGTTCTTGGAGCTGATCGCCGAGCTCTCCGGTCGCGGCGTGTCGCAGCCGCCGGCGGACGTGCTCGGTGAGGTTCTCGACCGGACCGGGTATCTCGACATGCTGGAAGCCGAAGCGTTGAGCGGCGGGGCGAGGGCCATCGAGGCCGAAGGCCGTCTCGAGAACCTTTCAGAGCTGCTGTCGGTGGCGACCGCATTCGGCGACGTGGGTGGCTTCCTGGAGTCGGTGTCCCTCGTCGCTGCCGCCGACGAAGCAGCCGACGGACCGGCAGTCTCCCTCATGACCTTGCATGGAGCGAAAGGGCTCGAGTTCCAAGTGGTGTTCCTCACCGGTTTGGAGGAGGGCGTGTTCCCTCACAACCAGACGCTGGCGGAGCCGGACGAGCTCGAAGAGGAACGCCGCCTCTGCTACGTCGGGATCACGAGGGCTCGGGAGCAGCTGTACGTCACCCACACGTGGCGGCGGCTCCTGTTCGGCTCCTACCAGGACAGCCTGCCGAGCCGGTTCCTGAAGGAGATCCCCGAGGAGCTGATCGAGGACGTGGGTGGTGGCGTGATCCTCGGGCAGGGCCGGTGGGGTAGCGGCGGTTGGGGCGACCGCTACCGGCAGAGCTACGGCGCTGAGGCACAGCAGGAGCGGGCGACCGGCGGACGGTGGAACGCCGCTGGCCGCCCACTCGCGGACCGCCCACTCGCGGACCACCCGCTCACGGGGCGGGAGCGAGTGGCTGCGCTGGCCACGAGCGGAGCCCCCACTACCTCGACCGGTGCCGAGCGGCTCAGGCTGGTCGCGGGTGAGGCAGTGGTCCATCCGCGCTTCGGAGCCGGTGTCGTCACCCACGTCGAAGGCGAGGGCGAGGAGATGAGAGCCGAGGTGCGTTTTGTGGAGGGTCGCGTGCGACGGTTCATCCTCCACCTCACGCCGCTCGCCCGCGTGTGAGGCCCTCGGTCAGGAGCCCGGGAGTGTGGGGGTCTTGCTGACGAATATCCGGTATGGGGCGTTGTGCACCAACTGGAAGTTCTGGGCGAAGAACGCCCGTAGCAGTGGCGACCACGGAATGGGCGGATTGCCGGGGGCGATGACGACGAAACGAGCCAGGCGCAGCACTTGATCCCACTGCGATACGACAGTCGGGTTGTTCACGCCGAGGGTTGGGTTGCCGGCCGCTTTCTCGATGCCGGAGGGATCGGCGAGCATCGTGCAGCCGGAGGGCAGCTGGGCGAAACGATTGGCAAGGATGAGCGCTTCTGGGTTGTTCGAGACGACACAGGCTCCGTTCGGAACGAGGGAGTCGATCGCTGCGGCCGGGTTGGTGCCGTGCTTGATGAAGTAGGCCTCCTCGAAGTGGGCTTCCTTCGGCACCGTGACGCTGACGACGCCGATCATCAAGGCAACCGCCAGGATCGTGAAGCCTCCCGCCACGGTGGAGCTCATGTCGCTGGTGCTGATGCTCAGCGACGAGACGATTGAGAGGATCGTGCCGATCGTGTTGCCGAGCAGGATCGCGCCGAAGGCCGCGACGAGGTATGTGTAGGCGACCGGGATCTGCGAGGCGAGCAGCCCGATCGCGACGAGCCCGATGGTTGCGCCGAGGATCGCCCAGTCCTGCGTCGTCGACGTCGATGCGCGCGACACAGCAGCGACGACGACGAGGATGGCGATCACCACGGCGACGCCGAGGGCGAGGCTGCCCGGGTGCGTGATGCCGATCGGCGCTCCCAGGCCGAGAAGCTCGGAGATCCGGGTGCTGAGGCTGCCGGTGGAGTGCCCACCACCGCCCAGTTCCGAGACGACGACGTCGGTCCAAAAGGCACCCGGGGCGGCGAGGAAGAAGAGAATGCACGGCACCCCGATGCCGATCGCGAGGCCACCGAGCACCCGCACGAGCGCCTGGCGCCACTGGATGGCCGCGCAGATGATGAGAACGATCGCCGGCACGACGGCCCATGGCTTGATGGCGATGGCGTAGCCGATGAACGCGCCGGCGAGCACGAGCCGGCCGCCCCGCACCAGTTCGCCTTGCTGGAAGGCTGCCGCGTAGGCCAGTAAGCAGAAGAACACGAGGTACGGCTCCAGCATGTACGAGCCGGTGGAGAGGTATGCGAAGGGGAACGTCGCGAACAGCACGCCGGCGATAAAGGTGCTGGCGATCCCGTGGTGCCGGGCGGTGAGACCGACAAGGAAGACATCGGCGACCGAGACGAGGCCTGTCACGACGCGCGCTGCGGACATCGCCGTGGCGGCGCTGCCGCCGTGGGTCACCCAGGCGAAGGGCAGCAAAAGGACGCTCATCCCCGGCGGTTGCGTCAGCACGAAGTCGTGGTAGGGGAGCTGGCCACGCGACAGGGCGATGGACGAGGCCAGATTCGTGCCGGCCTGCCGGAACGTGACACCGTCTAGTGCCAGATGCAGCGTCAGCTCGTGAACGACGAGGAAGACGGCGAGCACAGCTGGCGGGATCGCGATCGCCGCCGCCACCTGGGGGCTCGCCCACCACACTCCGGTCTCTGATCGCCGACGCACGAGCGGGATCGTACCTGGCCGCACCTGCTTCACGCGGGGATGCTGCCGGTGTCGAGGTTGGTGCGGCAGGGGCTCTCGACGGGTCTCGGCTCGCCGGGGAGCCTGCCGGGAGCCCGCCGGTATGCCGAGCCGTGCGGCCTATGGGTAGCATCAGCCCGACATGGAACGCCGATACCGCGTCGTCGTCGCAAAGCCGGGCCTCGACGGCCACGACCGAGGCGCCAAGGTGATCGCCCGCGCGCTTCGGGACGCGGGCTTCGAGGTGATCTACACCGGGCTGCACCAAACGCCGGAGCAGGTCGTGGACGCAGTAGTACAGGAGGACGCGGATGCCGTCGGGTTGTCCCTCCTCTCGGGCGCACACCTCACATTGGTACCGAGGGTCGTGGCGGGACTCCGGGCCGAAGGTCTGGACGACGTGCTCGTCATCTGCGGTGGGATCATCCCCGACAAGGACATCCCGGTGCTGAAGGAGGCAGGCGTGGCCGCGGTGTTCACGCCGGGCGCCCCGCTGCCCGAGATCGCCCGATGGCTCGAGAACGCGCTGGACGAGCGTGAGCGCGCCTCAGCTGAACCAAGCTGATCGCTGCACGCTGACCCGAGCACCGGACCTACCCCCGATGAGGAGGAGCGCTAGGTGGACCTAGTCGAATATCAGGGCAAGCAGTACTTCGCGCGCTACGGGGTGCCCATCAGCGCCGGCCGCGTCGCCGACACGGTCGACGAGGCGCTAGCCGCCGCTGACGACGTCGGCTATCCGGTGGTTGTGAAGGCACAGGTACAAGTCGGTGGTCGTGGCAAGGCCGGCGGCGTCAAGCTCGCAGCCGATCGCGCCGAGGTGGAGCTGCATGCTTCCAACATCCTCGGCCTCGACATCAAGGGCCACATCGTCAAGCGGCTGTGGATCGAGCACGCCACCGACATAGCCAAGGAGTACTACGCGAGCTTCACGCTCGACCGGGCTTCCAGGAACCATCTGGCGATGGTGTCGGCTCGCGGCGGTATCGACATCGAGCAGGTGGCCGATGAGTCCCCCGAGGCGATCGCCCGGTTGCAGATCGATCCGCTCGACGGCCTCGACCAGCAGGCCGCGCTCCAGCTCGTGACCGACGCCGGTCTCGACGCTGAAGCCCTGGAGCAAGCGGCGCAGATCCTCGTGCAGCTCTACCGGTGCTACATCGAGGGGGATGCCGACCTCGTCGAGGTGAACCCACTCGTGCTCACGACCGACGGGCGCGTGCACGCGCTCGACGCCAAGGTCACGCTGGACGACGACGCGGCGTTCCGGCACCCAGAGTGGTCCGAGATCGAGGCGATCGGGCACGTCGACCAGCGGGAGCAACTCGCGAAAGAGAAGGGTCTCAACTACATCGGACTGAACGGGACGGTCGGCATCATCGCCAACGGCGCCGGGCTCGCCATGTCCACGCTGGATGTCGTCAACCAGGTCGGCGGGAGCGCAGCGAACTTCCTCGACATCGGTGGAGGCGCCAACGCCGAAGTGATGGCGAATGCCCTCGAGGTCATCAATACCGACCCGAACGTCCAGGTGATCCTCGTCAACATCTTCGGCGGCATCGTCCGCTGCGACGAGGTCGCCCAGGGGATCCTGGACGCGCTCGAGCGAGTCGAGCTCTCGTCGCCGATCGTGATCCGCCTGGACGGGACGAACTCCAAGCAGGCACGCACGATGCTGGAGGACCACCGGTCCGGCCGACTCGTGCCGGAGCTCACCATGCTCGGTGCTGCCAAGCGGGCCGTCGAGATCGCAGGAGGCCGTTCGTGAGCATCTTCGTCGACGAGCACACCAGGGTCGTCGTCCAAGGGTTGACCGGCAGCCAGGGCCGCTTCCACGGGTTGCGCAACCGCGCCTACGGCACCAAGGTCGTCGCCGGGGTCACGCCCGGCAAAGGTGGGCAGGACGTCGAAGGCATCCCCATCTACAACGATGTTGCCGACGCCGTCGCGCGTGAGGGCGCCGACGCCTCGTTTGTCGCAGTGCCCCCGGGCGGCGCGGCCGATGCCGTCCTCGCCGCAGCGGAGGCCGGCATCAGGCTCGTCGTGTGCATCACCGAGCACATCCCGGCCAAGGACGAGGCCCTCCTGTGGGCGCGTCTGCGCCGCGACTTCCCCCGCACGCGTCTCGTCGGGCCGAACTGCCCTGGCGTGATCTCCCCCGGCAAGTGCAACATCGGCATCACCTCGGGCGACATCGCCCTGCCCGGAGGGCCGGTCGGGATCGTCAGCCGTTCCGGGACACTCACTTACCAGGCGCTCCACGAGCTGTCACAACAAGGTGTCGGCCAGACGACCTGCGTCGGCATCGGCGGCGACCCGGTGCCCGGGACGACGTTCGTCGACGTGCTGCGGGGTTTCCAGGCCGATCCGGAGACCCGGGCGATCATGATGATCGGCGAGATCGGTGGCGACGGCGAGGAGCGGGCTGCTGAGTACATCCGCAACGAGATGACCAAACCGGTCGTCGCCTACATCGCCGGGGTGACGGCGCCCGAGGGCCGCAAGATGGGCCACGCCGGTGCGATCGTATCGGGCTCGAAGGGGACGGCGAAGGCGAAGATGGAGGCCTTGGCCGCCGCCGGGGTGACCGTCGCGAGAAACCCCACCGAAGCCGGGGAGCTCATGGTCAGCGTCGTCCGGGCCCTCTCCGGCAAGTGGTCCGCCGACCAGCCGCGCCTGTGAGCACCATGGCGTGACCGGGACCGGGGCAGCCGGTGGCGCCGCGCCGTCTGCGGCGATCACGTTCGAGGACATCGAGCGCGCACGCGAGCATCTGGAGGGCGTGGCCATCCGGACGCCCATCTTCAATTCGAGACTTCTCACCGAACTGCTCGGGTCTCTGGTCGTGTACAAGGCGGAGAACCTTCAGCGGACCGGTTCGTTCAAGGTGCGGGGCGTGTCGAACAAGCTGGCTGCGCTCGGGGAGGCGGCGCGCGCCGGCATCGTCGTTGCGAGCGCCGGCAACCACGCTCAAGCCGCCGCCTTCGTGGCGGCTCGGCGTCAGGTGCCCTGCGAGGTGTTCATGCCCGCTGAGGCCTCGATCTCGAAGTCCGAGGCGACGATCGCCTACGGGGCGACCGTCCATCTCGGTGGAGAAGGCATCGACGAGTGTCTCGAGCTCGCGCGAGCCCGGGTGGCGGAGACGGGCAAGGTGCTGGTGCACCCGTTCGACGACGCGGCCATCATCGCCGGCCAAGGCACCCTCGGCCTCGAGCTCGTGGAGGACGTGGCCGACCTCTCGCTTGTCCTGATACCACTCGGCGGGGGTGGCCTGGCCGGCGGAACCGCGCTGGCGATCAAGTCCCTCAAGCCGTCGGTGCGTGTGGTGGCCGTGCAGGCCGCCAACGTCGCCCCGTTCCCCGCCTCGCTCGCCGAAGGCCGCCCGGTCGAGGTGCGGGCGACCGGGACGCTGGCGGACGGCATCTCCGTGAAGCGCCCAGGAGAGCTCACGCTCCCGCTCATCGCCGAGTACGTCGACGAGGTCGTCACCGTCAGCGAGGACGACATCGCCGATGCCATGGTGATGCTCCTCGAGCGGGCGAAACTCGTCGTCGAAGGTGCCGGCGCCGTCGGCGTGGCGGCCGTGCTCGGGAACCGCGTGACCGCTGAGCAGGCCGCCGGCGGTACCGCGGTGGTCGTGCTCTCCGGCGGCAACGTGGACACCGGTGTGCTCGCTCCGACGATCCGCCGCCACGAGACTCGCGCCGGGCGCCGGCTCGTCCTGTTCGCACGGATGACGGACCGCCCCGGCAACCTCGCCAAGCTGTTGACGTGCATCGGTTCGAGCGGGGCGAACTTGCTGGAGGTGGACCACTTGAGGGAGGGCTTCGACCTGCACGTGCGGGAGAACGGCGTGCACCTCGTGCTGGAGACGCGCAACCCGGCCCATGCCCGCACGGTGATCGACGATGCCAGGCGGGCGGGTTTTGACGTGGAGATCGTCGGGCATGCCTACGCTGCCGGGGATGGAGACTCCTGATCCTGCCGATCCGGCGGTCGACCTCGTGGTCGATGCCGCCCGGATCTTCGATTCGCCGCTGGCCGAGCTCGATCCTGAGATCGCCGAGCTGATCTCCGGAGAGCTCGCCCGCCAGCGGGCCACGTTGGACCTGGTCGCTTCCGAAAGCGTGCCGCCTCGGGCGGTGCTGGAAACCCAGGGGTCGATCCTCACTGCCAAGTACGCCGACGGCTACCCGGGGCATCGCGAATACGACACCTGCGACTGGGTCGACGAGATCGAGACGATCGCGATCGAGCGTGCCAAGTCGCTGTTCGGCGCTGCCCACGCCAACGTGCAGCCGTACTCGGGCGCGAGCGCGAACCAATGTGTTCTCCATGCCTTGTGCGAGCCGGGGGATCCCGTACTGGGTTGGGATTTCGCCCACGGTGGCCACCCGACGCACTACCACCCTGACACGTTCGCAGGCCGCTACTACGACGCCATCGCCTACCACGTTCGCGAGGACGATCGCCTCGTGGACATGGACGAGGTCGAGACGCTCGCACACCGGCACCGGCCGAAGGTGATATTCGCCGGATGGTCGTGCTACTCGCGATTCCTCGACTTCCGCCGGTTCCGGGAGATCTGCGACGCGGTCGGGGCGTACCTCGTCGTCGACATGGCCCATTTCGCCGGCCTCGTCGCAGCCGGGCTCCATCCTGACCCGGTGGGGTATGCCGACGTCTGCACGATGACGGTGCACAAGACGCTGGGCGGTGCCCGCGGTGGGGCGATCCTCTGTCAAGGCGAGCTGGCCGCCCGCGTCGATGCTGCCGTCTACCCCGGCGAGCAGGGGTGCCCGTTGCCCCACGTGATCGCCGCCAAGGCGGTGACGTTCGGGATCGCCACGACCGATGCCTACCGCGACCGTATGGAGCGGACGGTTGCGGGTGCACAGACGATCGCCCGGGCGCTCGTGGCGGCCGAGCCGCGCGCCGGAGTGACCGTCGTCACCGGCGGGACCGACGTGCACCAGCTGCTCGTCGATCTCGCCCCGTCGGGGCGCGAGGCGTGGGGCGAGCTCGCCCGGTTGAACGGCCTCGGGATCTCGGCGAACGCCATCCCGCTCGCCTACGACGCCCAGAGTGAACCTGGCGTGAGCGGCCTGCGTTTCGGCGCCTCGGCGCTGGCGTCGAGAGGCTTCGGGCCAGCGGAGTTCGAGGAGGTCGGGGCGCTGCTGGCCGACGCCCTCGTGCCGGACGCGGCCGCTGGCGCCGGCGAGATCGTCGAGCGCGTGCGAGCGCTGACGGATGCGTTCCCGCTCTACCGGTTCCTCGACTGACGTCGAGCCTCAGTGATGCAGGTAGAAGAAGGCGAGGGTGACGCCAACCAGCACGGCGACGATGATGAAGAGGAACACCGAGGTCGCGAGTTTGGTCCGTGGTGGCGCATTCGTGGGCCGGCCCTTGCTCGGCTTTTTCTTCGCGGGCTTCATCACGTAGAAGTCCGACTCTTGCATCGACTTGTGGGGCACGGCCGAGGCCGGCCCACCCATCGTGACATGCGCACTGCTCAGGACGTCCGCTACCCCCATGAGGCGTTGAGGCGGCTGCGACGGGCGCGCTGACGGAGGTCGTGGCGTGTCGCGGGCGACCGACGATACCCACTCGTCGAAGCCGTCCAGTCGCGCCAGCTGACCGCGTTGGCCCTGTGGGGCGCCTTGGCCGAGCCGGCTCATCGGGAGCTCCTCACGCACCGTGGAGCCGTGTGGGGGCGTATGGGTGTCGCCGAAACCCGGCGTGACGGGCCTCAACCGGTCCGGTCCTCTCCTGGCCGTGCCGCCTGGCCCTCCGGCGGGGGTGCCCGCTCTGGCCACACCGCCGGAGCTGCCGCCGATCGGCGGTGTAGCTGCTCCTGCCGGACGCCCGAGCGGCCCGGAAGTCAGTAGGTCAAGGGAGATCCTGCCGTCCTCGGCGACCGATCCTGGCGGCATCGAGAGCGCATCGGTCGGACGTGGCGCTCCGCCCGGCGCCGGGGCAGCCGACCACGCCGGCGAGACCGCAGGGCCGGCCGGACGGCCGGGCGTAGTGGACGGGACTGACCGAGCGGCAGCGACGGCCGCCTCGGGGGGAATGACCGGCGGCCTCACCGGAGGCGCCGTTGCGGGCGCCGGCGCCGGTGTCGAGAACAGCTCCGGCACGCCCGGCAAGGTCGGTGTGCCCGGAGCCGAAGGTGACGGGTGCAGTGACTGGGCAAGGCCCCCGGGCGCGGCTGCCGTCGTCGCTCGCGTCACTGCAGGTCGTGTCGGCGGCTTTGCGAGAGCAACCGTCGGGCCGAGCCGGTCCGGGTGGAGCTCAGGCGGGTACCAGTTGCCGTCCGAGGCCTTCCACCATCCTTCGGCCGGCTGGGCGTACGGGTTGGCGTCCCGCGCCCCGCTCGCGGCCGCGTCAGGCTGAGCATCCGGTGGGTACCACCTACCGTCCGAGGCGGTCCACCATCCCTCGCCCAGCGGAACGTCGCTCAGCGGAGCACTCCTTGTTCGCGTCCCTCGGGAGGCCGCACGGTCGCGCGACGAACCCAAGATGACTCCTACCGCTCGGATGCTAGCGCGGGAGGCCACCCATGCTCTACCACCGAGAGCGCTGGCGGCACTACTCTGTGCGTTCCGTCTTCCGATCGCGAGCTTTGGCGCCCTCACGGGCGCTGGTACCGTGCATCCTCGTGAGCATCGCGGTCCTCGCCTCGGGAACGGGCTCGATCCTCGAAGCGCTGATCGAAGCCGGCCTGCCGGTCGCCGTGGTGCTCGTCGATCGCGAGTGTGGGGCCGAGCAGATCGCCAGGCGGGCAGGGATCCCGGTGGAGCGAGTCGTGCGGTCGGACTTCGGGTCGGGTTTTGAGCGTGACGCCTTCACTGACAGCGTCGTGGCGGCGTTGGCGGGATACGGCGTGGCACTGCTGGCGATGGCAGGGTACGGCACGATCCTCGGTCGTTCGATCCACGAGGCCTACCCGGGACGGATCCTCAACACCCACCCGGCACTGCTGCCCGCGTTCAAGGGCTGGCACGCAGTCGACGAGGCGCTGGCAGCCGGCGTGCCCGAGACGGGATGCACGGTCCACATCGCCACGCTCGAGGTGGACGCTGGTCCGGTACTGGCGCAAGAGAAGGTGCCGATCCTGCCCGGCGACACCGCTGCCGCGTTGCACGAGCGGATCAAGGCCGTCGAGCGCCGCCTGTATCCAGCCACGATCGCGAAGGTGCTCGACCAGGGCTTGGTACTCGACGGCTGCTCACACTGCGATCAAAGGAGACAAGAGTGAGGGCGTTGCTCTCGGTGTTCGACAAGTCGGGCCTCGAGGCGTTCGCCGCCGGGCTCGTGGCACTCGGCGTAGAGCTCATCGCCAGCGGCGGGACCTCCGGGGCGCTCGCCGCCGCCGGGATACCCCATCTGAAGGTCGAGGACGTCACGGGAGCGCCAGAGATGCTGTCAGGCCGGGTGAAGACTCTTCACCCGGCCATCCACGGCGGGATTCTCGCCGACCTCGACAAGCCGTCGCACCGCGACGACCTGGCTGCCCAGCACATCGAGCCCATCGGGATCGTCGCCTGCAACCTCTACCCGTTCCGGGCGGAGCCGTCGGTCGAGATGATCGACATCGGCGGTCCGACGATGGTGCGGGCAGCGGCCAAGAACCACGCTCACGTGGCGGTCGTGGTCGACCCGTCCGACTACGGATCGGTCCTCGACGAGCTACGCCGTGAGGGAGAGGTCACGCCGGCCACGCGCCGCTCGCTCGCACGTGCGGCCTTTGCCCACGTTGCCGCTTACGACGCCGCCATCGTGACGTGGTTCGACGAAAATGCTCCCGGGCCCGGCGAGCTGCCGCCGACCATCCACGTCGCGCTGGAGAGGGCGCAGGGCCTTCGTTACGGCGAGAACCCGCATCAGAACGGCGCCCGCTACCGGGTCATCGGCGGCCGCCCTGGTTGGTGGGACTCGGCCGTCCAGCACGGAGGCAGGGAGCTCTCCTACCTCAACCTGTTCGACGCCGACGCAGCCTGGCGCCTGGTGCACGAGGTGGCCGGCCTCGGAGGTGCCGAGGCTGCGGCGGTCATCGTCAAGCACGCGAACCCTTGCGGCGTGGCCGTGGGAGCGGAGGTCGCCACGGCCTACAGCTTGGCGTTCGCGGCCGATCCTCAGTCGGCTTTCGGTGGCATCGTGGCGCTGTCCGGGCCGGTCGACGACATGCTGGCCGCGGCGATCGTCGCCAACCCGGTCGTCGACGTGCTCGTGGCGCCGGGCTACTCGCCGGGCGCGATCTCGCTGTTCGCCGAGCGGCGCAAGAACATGCGAGCGCTCGAGGCCACGCCGCCTGGACCGCTCGGGATGGGCTTCCGGCAGGTGGATGGGGGCGCTCTCGTTCAAGAGCCGGACCGGCTCCTCGCATCCCGTGAGTCCTGGCGTGTGGTCACGAAGCTGGCACCCACGCCCGAGCAGTGGCGCGATCTCGAGCTCGCCTGGCTTGTCTGTGCCCGCACGTCGTCGAACGCCATCGTGCTGGCGTCGGGCGGCCAGGTGGTGGGCGTGGGTTGTGGCCAGCAGAGCCGGGTCGACGCGGCCGGGCTGGCGGCGCGCAAGGCCGATGGGCGAGCCGCCGGGGGGGCTGGGGCGAGCGACGCTTTCTTCCCGTTCCGGGACGGTCTCGATGCCATCGCCGACGCGGGGGTCGGAGCGATCGTGCAGCCGGGCGGCTCCCTACGGGACGATGAGATCGTCGTCGCAGCCGATGAGCGTGGCATCGCCATGGTGCTCACCGGTGAGCGCCACTTCCGCCACTGATGACACCGACCAGCGACTGACTGGCACACTGACCGACACCCTGACAACGACCAAGGAGCCCCGGCCATGACCGCAGTCCTGCTCGACGGCGAGGCGCTCGCACAACGGATGAAGACCGAGCTGGCGAAGACTGTCGCCGAGCTCACTGCGGGCGGGGTGACACCTGGCCTCGGCACGATCCTCGTCGGCGACGATCCGGCGAGCCAACGCTACGTCGCCAAGAAACACGACGACTGTGCCGAGATCGGCATCTCCTCAGTGGGCGAGCACCTCCCCGCCGACGTGTCAGCCGGCGAGCTGATGGCCGTCATCGCCCGCTACAACGCGGATCCTGCCGTGGACGCCTTCCTCGTGCAGCTCCCACTCCCGGCTGGGCTCGACGAGGACGAGGCGCTGCTGGCGGTCGACGCCACCAAGGACGTCGACGGTCTCCACCCGGAGAACCTCGGTCGGCTCGTGATGGGCTCGCCGGGACCGCTGCCGTGCACGCCCGCAGGGATCGTCGAGCTGCTCTCCGCCTACGATGTGCCGGTCGAAGGGCGTCATGTCGTCATCATCGGGCGAGGGCTCACGATCGGGCGCCCTCTGGCGATGCTGCTGTCCCTGAAGCGCCCGCGCTGCAACGCCGCTGTCACGGTGGTGCACACCGGGGTCTCCGATCTGGGCTCCTACGTGCGGCAGGGCGATGTGGTCATCGCCGCCGCCGGTCGCGCCGGGCTCGTCACGGCGGACATGGTCAAGCCTGGGGCGGCCGTGGTCGGCGCCGGCACGTCCTGGGAGGGGCGCAAGCTGCTCTCCGATGTCAACGACGACGTCGCCGAGGTGGCCGGTTGGATCACGCCCCGCATCGGCGGGGTCGGCCCCATGACCCGGGCGATGCTGCTCCGCAACGCCGTGCGGGCAGCCGAGCGCCGAGCGGCGCGCTAGAGCGCGCCAGAGCCCCGCGGTGCAAGGCCGAGCGGTGCACTGGAGCCGAACGGAGCTCAGCGCCCCGCCGAGGAGCACCGGAGACCCTTCGGTTTCAGCGTCTCCACGACCCTCCCGGCCACGATCTCGGGCGCGAGGCGCGAGCTGATGACCGGTATGATTCGGGCCCATGGGCTCACGACCGGCTGGAACGACGATCTCCTTTTCGGAGTCGGCGCGCACGATCCCATCGACGTCGGCTGCATGAGGCCATCCGGATCGCTTGGAAGGTCGCCGGCACCGTGACTGAGGAGGCAGACGATCGCGCCGGTTCTCGAGAGGGCCTGGCGTCACTCAGTTGGTTGATGCTCACGAACGACCAGGAGAAGCTGACGCTCGAGGCGTTGCAGAGCTACGAGGACGCGGGCTGGTCCGCCCCGTTGCTCCTGCTCGACAACGGCGCTGGCGGTGACTCCGCATCGGTACGCGAGCGGTTTGCCCATCGCCTCGGCCACGATCTCCAGGTCTTCGGCGAGGGAACGAATCTCGGTGCCCCCGGCGGCCGCAACTACTTGATAGAGCGAGCTAACAGCGACTGGCTTGTGTTCGTCGACAACGACGTGCTGTTCACCGAAGAGGTCGCCCTCTTCATCGACGAGGTTGTCCGATCCAGCTCCGACCTCGTACTGCCGATCATCTTGGGCCCCGACGGTCGAGTTTGCTGCGCCGGCGGGACCTTCCAGCCATGGCTCAGCTGGAGCCGCAACAGCTATGTCGGCGCCGATGTCGAGGCCGCTCGGCGCAACCTGGACCAAGGCGCCGATTGGGGACCAGCAGCCTGCCTCGCCGTGAGACGATCGACGGTCGAAGCGATGCGAGGCTTTGATGCGGTCCAGCACGGGTTGTACGGAGCGGCTGATCTCGACTTCTGCCTCCGGATTCGCAAGGCGGGAGGCAAGTCCGTGCGATCGGCTGCGGCGCCCGTCATCCACCTCGACGTCGGTGCACGCTCCAATCCGGCGCGCAAGTACCAAGCGTCGAGGAAAGGTTCCGCCCGCGTACGAGCCGCGCACGGCGTGTGGATCACCCGCTACCCGTCCGCCTGGTTCTGGTACCTTCGCCGGTCGCCGCGGCTCGAGCTTCCGAGGCGCTGGCTTCGGAGGGCGCGTGCCTCCTCAAGCACGCGATGACGAGACCGGCTGCCGGGACGCCGGCCATGACCCGGCTGGCGAATCGAGACAGCGGGACCCGTGTCCTGGCCTGGGGCGCCTTGCCACCACCGGTACACGGCAGCGCCGTCGTGAACGACATGGTCCGGGAGGTAATCGACCGCGTCGGCGACGGGCACTGGGTGAACGCGGCGACGGGCGACCTGTCCGAGATCGGACGCGTGAAGGTTCGAAAACTGTGGGCCACGCTCGGGCGGTTGGCGGACTACGTGGTGCAGGCGGTGCGCTGGGCACCCGGGTACACGGCCTACGTGAGCATCGCGATCTCGGGGCCTACGGGCGTGCCGGCTGCGGCCCTATATCGGGATCTCCTGATCTGGACCATCGCTGCCCTTACCAGCCGTCGGATCGTGATCCACGTGCAAGCCGCAGATCTCTCCGGGTTGAGGCCGCGGGGACCCTTGGCGCCGCTCTGGCGCTGGCTCCTCCGGCGGAGCGAGTTCTGGGTTCTCGGGTCAATGCTCGTGGCTCCGCTGCGTGAATTGGGCGCCGTCGACATCCACGTCCTGCAAAACGGGGTCACCTGCGAATCGCGCTACCACGGCGAGGGCCGGCAGGGAGCGCACGCGGCTCGTCAGGCGGCTCGTGCGGCGGCTCCTGAGGCGGCTCGTCATGCGGGTCGTCATGCGGCTCGTGCGGCGGCTCCTGAGGCGGCGCTCGCAGACAGTGGCGAGCCCAGTTCCTCCACAGACGGGGCAGACGTTCGCGTGGTGTTCCTCAGCCATCACTTCCGGTTCAAAGGTGTCGACGTGGTCGCCGAGCTCGCCGACATGCTGGAGGATGAACCGTTTGCCTGGGCGTTCGCAGGCAGCGCGGTTGATCCGGACATCGAGGCACTCCTCAAGCCGCTCGAGCGCCTGGGCGGTCGTTACCGGCGGATTGAGGCCGTCGACGCCGACGTCCGGTGCCGCCTCCTACACCGTTCGGATGTGTTCGTCCTGCCCTCGCGCAACGAAGGCGTCCCCCTCGTCCTCCTCGAGGCCATGGAGCACGGCGTCATCCCGATTGTCTCGCCACGCGGGTGCATGCCGGAGGTGGTCGACGACGTGGGTGCCGTTTGCGAGACGCTCGAGGACTATGCCGAGGCGCTCCGGCTGCTTGCGACCGACCGCGGCGAGCTGGCGAAGCGGTCGGAGGACACCTTGGTTCGTTGGCGCGAGCGCTACTCGCGTGCCGCATTCGAGCGCAGGGTCGCCGAGCTGCTGTCGGGTGCCGCCGGCGCAGAGGCACGCGAGGACGGTGCCCGGGCATGAAGGTCGTCTTCGTGGCGGGATGGGCGAGGAGCGGGACGACTTTGCTCGACCGAATCCTCGGCGAGCTCCCCGAGTACACGTCTCTCGGCGAGTTCCGGGACATGACGGACGGAAAGCCCGTGTCCTCGCACCGGTGCGCCTGCGGTCTGACCATGGACGAATGCCCGTTCTGGACGGGGATCGTCGAGGAAGCGATGGCGACCGTCGGAGTCGACGAGACCGGGCTTCGTGACCTGCTCCGCTCGACGAGCCGCCAGCGGTACCTTCCCAAGCTGCTGCTCGCCAACCATCGGTCGCGCTCGGTGGACGACGTCGCTGACTACGCCAAGTACCTGTACGCCGTGTACCAGCGCGTCATCGAGCGCGCCGAGCGTCCGGCCATCGTCGACTCCTCCAAGAGCCCGAGCGACGCCATGCTCCTCGCGGGCCATCCAGGCATCGAGCTCCACCTCATCCATCTCGTGCGCGACCCGCGCGGACCCGCCTACTCGTGGTCCCGGCCGAAGCTCGACCCGGGCAAGGAAGGCGCCAGCCTGGAGGTGCTCAGCCCGGCGACGAGCTCGAGGAAATGGTTGGGCTTGAACCTGGCGATCGAGGCGTTCCTGCGAGCGTCACTCGGGGACCGCTACCAGCTCGTCCGATACGAGGATCTCATGGCTCGTCCTCACGCAGAGCTGCGTCGCATCGTCGTTCAGCTCGGCTCCGACCCGGACCCGCTCCCGCTCGTCGGAGAGCGCGATGTGGAGCTCACCCCGAGCCATGCGGTGGGCGGCAACCCGATGCGGTTCTCGCAGGGTCTCGTCACACTGTCCCCTGATGTCCGTTGGGTGCGCGAGATGAGCCCTCGTGACCGGCTGACGGCGACGATCCCCGCCCTGCCGCTGCTCCACCGCTATCGCTACCGGCTCTGGAGCTGATCACCACCCGGGCGCCGAGGCGCCGGGAGCATCCGCGTCTACAGCTTTGCAATGAACCGGAGGCGTCTTCTCACCCCACCGTCACCGTCACGCCTCACGCCTCGTTTGTCCACAACCTCCGGCCGAGCAGGGCGAATAGCTCCTCGTTGAAGGGCTCGTAGTGGCGGGCGAGGCGATCGAGGAGGTCGGGGGCGATCTGGCTCGGTCGCCTGGCGGCGTTGTGGCTCTCATACGGAACGTCCACCTTCGACAGCCCGAGCCAGTCTGAGACTCCGGACAGGGTCTCGGGATCGGAGAACACCTGCTCGCTCTCGAGCACGAGGACCCGATCGCGCCCGACGGCCTCGAACCATCTCACGAGCTGACCGGCGTACTCGCCCCGCTTCACGTACGACAGCTGTCGATAGGCCTGGCTCAGCTCGCCGCGTCGAACGGCGTCCTCGGCCCCGGCGAGGCGCTGGGGCTCGAGCTCGATCGCCCGCTCGAAGGACTCGGTCTCAAAACCCGACTTGCAGGCATGAAAATAGTGCGACACGGCGCGCTCCACCGGCTCGCGCAGGAGCGCGATGAACCGGGTCGTGCGGGGGAGGTCACGAGCGGCTCGCTCGGGCGCCAACGGGTGGAACAACATGTACGGGCTGGACTCGATGTTCAGGCGACCCGGTCGTGCATAACCGAAGTGCGCCCGGTACCAATCGAGACCACGTCCGTAGTCAATGTCGAAGTAGTGCACCTCCTTCGTGAAGGCGGGGTCCACCTCTGGATGACTGACCACCCATCGGTAGAGCGAGGTCGTCCCAGTTCGATACGCGCCGATGATGACGAAGTTCGGCAGGGCGCGGGAACGAGCGGTCGCCCGTCTCCACGAGAACTCCGACCGTCTCACCAGCTCGTTGGCGGCCGATCGCGCTTGGCGCGGCAGGTCGCTCACGTCGGGATCGGCCGACTGTGTCGAGCAAAGTACTGCACGCCGAGCTGTGCAGCACCTATCACCTGGGCATCGATCCAGCTCATTGGTCGTCGAGAACCTCGTTGATCAATCGGGGCCAGCGGCTGCGGAAGCCCTCGTGCGCACCCAGTATAATCAGGCCCGAGATACCCGCGGCCCGAACCGACATCAGCGCTCAGGTAGGGGCGACCCGTGACGCCTGTTCCGTCTGTGTGCCTCACGAAGCTACGCATCCTTTTTTGCACCCACCACGCGATTTGCTACCGACACGAGCGCACGAGTGGGGAGCGTTGCTACGGAGATGGCACGCTGTTCTCCAACGCTGAGACGCCGACGCCATTCTTCATCCAGCTGGAGGTCGATACCCTGCCCAATGCGACTTGGATTACCCGCCAGGATATGGGCCGTCGTCAGCAACGCCGACGAACTGGACTCGAACCGAGCTCCAGCAGGAACACCGCTCTGCCTCCATATAATGTCCAAGTTCGTTGCTGGATCTCTGCATATATCCTCATACCAGACTGACACATAGCTAGCTGCGGCACGCCCAAGAAATGTAGCCTCTGCATTGGCGAGATTCCACTCTGATAAGCTTCGGAAGACGGATCGTCGCCTGGGCGGAGCCTTCGTGAAGAGGTCACTCTCGTGGGTTCGGCGCGCCTCGGAGAACACGACACCTCGCGGGTCACGGAGCAGATGGACCGCTGAGACGGATCCGGAAACGGCAAGCCAGGCGAGACAGAACCCCGCCGCAGATTTGGATGAGTCGACAAGGGTTGTTGCACCCGAATGCTCAGAGAGGCTGTCGATGAGCGCTCTGAGGACATCCACATATCTCGCCACGTCGGCTGGCCAGCGACGACGGGGAACTTGACGCAGCCGCAGTAGCTCCACGATTCTTCGCTGGCGTTCCACACGCGCGCGTAGCTCTCTCATTTCCCCCGCGAGCTCGACCGCAGCGATGGACACCAACGAAGGCCCCCATACTCGACAATCTGTAGTCGTAGCACCGCACGAACAGCGCTGATCGAGCTCGATGATCCGCCAGGTATTGTTCAGTTCACCGATGGCCAGCGTCCCAGGCGCGGAGCCGATGAGGCGGGAGATCATAGTCGTGCCGCTCCTCATCGAACCCAGCACGTACAGGAGCCGGGGCGCGACCTCAGCAGGCGGCATCTCGGTCATGAGCCCACTCTAGCGTGCACGGTTGGGCACCATCGCTGCCCGGAACTGGCGTACCCTGCGGAATAGCGATGAATAGAGCGACTCGAACGCGTCAAAATTCAGCGTGGCGCGGAATCTGAACAGCACGAGCCCGCAGAGCACAGTGCTGACGACGGCGTAGAGAAGGAAGGCAATGACACCGGTGCCGAACACAAGGCGGGTAGCGAGGCCGAGCACCCCGTAGCAGCCGAGCACGGCCCCGGCGGTGATCAGATATCCAGAGCCGAATGGCTCGATGCGGAAATTACGCCAAAGAATCGTGTTGGTCAGCGTCGCGATGAAGAGGATCGAGGCCGTCCAGGCAATCGCCGCCCCCGTGAGGCCCAGGCGAGGGATGAGCCAGAGGTTGAGCCCGACGTTGATGACCAAGCTGGTCGCCTGCAAGGCGAGGATCACGCCACTGCGGCCCGCCATTTGAAGCAGTGCTCCGTTCGGTCCCGTTCCGGTGCTGGCGAGCATGGCGAGCGAGAGGATCGTCAGTGCGGAGGAGGCGACGACGTACCCGTGGCCGAAGAGGGAGAGGAACAACGGCGAGAAGCTCGCCAGTACGAGCAGGGGCGGCCAGGAGGCAGCGATCGTCCACCAGGTACAGGACTTGTAGACGACCTTCACGGCCGGGTAGTCGCGGGCGTCCATCAGCCTGCTCATCTGCGGCATGACGCTCGCAATGATCGCCGTGAGAGCGAACGTGCTGAACTGGATGTAGCGGCTCGCCACGGAGTACGCGGCTGCTTGCCTGGTCGACAGGATCGCTCCGACGAGGAGAACGTCGAGCGAGAGGACGAGAATCTGGAAGACGGCACCGAAGGCACGCGGGAGGCTGAACCTCCAGAACTGGGCGGCGACGTCGCCCCAGGACGCCGCCGGCTCACCGGGCTCGCCCGTCGTGCTGCGGAGCTTTGTGGCCAGGACGATCGCAGCCAAGCCGAAGCCTGCAGCGATCGGGGCGACGTAGGCGATCGTGGCCAGCTTCAGCGTCACACCGATCACGAGGAAGCCGGCGAAGATCACCGGGCGGGTGATCGGACTCAGGAAGTAGTTGATGATCAGGGGCACGCGAAGCGTCCAGGCTCGGAGGCCGGCGCACATCACTGTGGTCAAGGTGACCGCCGGGAGGAAGAAGGCGAGGATTCGAAGGGAGGTGCTCGTCCCCGGGCGACGCACATGGTGAACGAAGATGTGGACGAGTTGCGGGGCGTAGACGTACACCAAGGCGGCGGCGAGCACCGAGGCGATGAGCGCGGGGACGAGCGCGGCCGCGTGGAGGCGCCGGATGTCCTGCGGCCGTCGCTTGAGGAAGATCGGGGAGAACCTGAACAGGCCCGTGTCTGCACCGAGCTCGGCGACGTTGTTGCAGATCGTGAAGATGGCGATGGCCTCGAGCAAGGCGCCGACGGCGCTCTGGTCGAGCGTGTGGGCAACGAGCGTCAAGAAGCCGAACTGGAAGAGCGTGCTGACGAAGATCCCCACCGTGAAGGCGAACCCGCCGCGGGCGGCGCTGCGGAGCTCTCTCCGCGCTCCTGCGTCGTCAGCCTTCCGGGCTCTCCGGTGAGCTGGAGATGCTGGGCTCGCCGGACGGGACGGTGGCGCAAGCGAGGCGGTCCTCAGCGAAGAGGTCGAGCTTGCTTGGCTCGGGGCTGCGCCGGTGCCGGACTCGGTCCTGGCGCCCGCCTGGCGGGACACCCGTGCGTGCAACCCCGAGGTGGCCGAGGTAGTCGCCACGTAGGGCGGCCGCAAGCTGTAGCCGAACCCCTCCACCCGCGTGTTCAGGTCCCGCTCCGCTCTCTGGCTCGACATGCGAGCCAGAGGGGACCCCCTCGCCCAGGATCGGTAGTAGGCCTCGTTCCCAGTCAGCCTGAGATCGAACACCGATGGAGACCAGGGAAGCTCGAGGAACTCGAGCATGCGACCGTATTCGCGCCGCGTATCGACCACGAGATCCTCGTACCTCAAGATGAGCGCGTGCTCGAGGTGGGGCAAGTCGTCGGCCATCGTCTCGTGAGCTACGACCCAGTGCTCGAGACGTGAGAAGCGGCTCGCACGCGACCCGTTGCCAGTGGCTTCGACCATGGCGACCGGATGGCGCATCACCATGATGAAGTAGGCACCCGGGAACAGTCCCTGGAGGAATCGCCCTCTCGCCAGATTCGGCGCCGAGCGCTCCACGAGGATGCCCTTTGACAGGTCCCAGTACGGTCCCCATGACCGCCAAAGCTCGTCGGCGCTCTCGGGCCCGCACGCCGACGAGGCGTCCGTCAGGTGCATCTTTGGGGAGAACGCCCACTTGTCGGGACCTCCCTCCGTCGCCGCGGTATCGAAGACACTCTGGAGCTCCTCGCCCTCGCCGTCCGGTCGTCCCGGTGCGTGCAGGGTCGAAACAAGGCGGTGGTGGCCGAGCATGGAAGTCACTCGCGAAGCACCGCTGCCGTGCAGGCCGCCGACAAAGATGAACCGGTGGTCGCCGACAGTCGAATTCATCGCCGGGAGCCTACCGGGGGGCGAACCCGCCGATAATCGCCGAAAACCCTGCCAGTGGCACCACAATAAGGCCCGGCTGAGCGCCTCACCCGGTGCGGATGGCGGGCGCTCAGGTGAACAGCGAGAACGACGGAAGCTGCCCCTCGGCGATGCTCTCCCCACGCCGGCGGACGGCATCGCGCAGCTCGTCGTGGGGAAACACCCAGAAACCCCCCTCCTTCACCACCTCCACCACCTTGTCGGCCACGACCTCAGGCGCGAGACCGGAGTTGACGAACCCGGCGACGACCTCACGGGCGCCGGCGAGCGACGCCGGGTCCTCGGCGATGACCTCGGCCACCCTGGGCGGGGCGTTGCGGTCCGACTCGTGGATGCGCGTGCGCACCCACAGCGGGCAGAGCACCGAGACGCCGATCGGAGTCCCAACGAGCTCGATCGCCAGGGTCTCGGAGACGGCGACGACGGCGTGCTTGGTGGCCGAGTAGGGGCCGAGGAACGGCGAAGCCGTCAGCCCCGCGGCTGACGCCGTATTGACCACGTGGCCCTCTCCTTGTTCGAGGAGGAGCGGCACGAACGAGCGCATGCCGTGAATGACGCCCCAGAAGTTGACGCCGAACACCCAGTTCCACGCTTCGAGCGGTACTTGCCAGATCGGGCCGCCGACGGCAACGCCGGCATTGTTGCACACGACGTGCGCGCCACCGAAGGCCGAGAGGGCAGCGTCGCGCAAGGCGTCGACGGCAGCCGGATCTGAGACGTCGGTCGGCACGGCGATCGCGTCAGCGCCATCCGTGGTGAGCTGGGCGCGGACCGACTCCAACGAAGCGGTGTCGACGTCGGCGAGTACCACCCGCATGCCCTCTCCGGCAAAGGCCCGGGCCATCCCGAGGCCGATGCCGCTCGCCGCGCCCGTGACGACCGCCACCCGTCCGTTGAGTTCGTCCATGCCGGCAGTCTGTCGCAAGCTGGCAGACTGAGGGGCGATGACCCGCATCACAACGCTGCTCGGGGGCGAGCGCTGCGTGTCGATCGAGCTCTGGCCGCCGCGCAACGCCACTTCCGAACAGCGGCTGGAGAAGGCCCTCGGCGAGCTCGAACAGCTGCACCCATCATTCATCTCCATCACCTACGGCGCCGGTGGCTCGACTCGCGAGCGCACGCACGAGCTCGTCGTGAGGTTGCAAGCCCGGGGCCGCAGCGTCCCGATGGCCCACCTCGTCTGCGCCGCCCACACCCGCGGTGAGCTCTCCGAGATCCTCACCGCCTATCGGGAGGCCGGGATCGAGAACGTCTTGGCGCTGCGTGGCGACCCGCCGCTTGGCGGGGGGGATCACTACTTCGAAGGTGAGCTCGTGCACGCCATCGAGCTGGCGGAGCTGGCCAAGGACGTCGGCGACTTCTGCGTCGGTGTGGCGGCGCACCCGCAAGGGCATCCGGACTCGCCCGACCGCTCGAGCGATCTCGCCTACCTGGCTCAGAAGCTGGAGGTCGCCGATTTCGCCATCACCCAGTTCTTCTTCAAATCGAGTGACTACTTCGCCCTCGTCGACGAGCTCTCACGGCTCGGCGTGGATCGCCCGATCGTGCCGGGGGTCATGCCGATCACCAACGCCCGGACCGTGGCGAGGATGGCCGAGATGTCCGGCAGCGCCGTTCCGGCGGATCTTGCTACCAGGATCAACGCCGTGGCCGATCAGCCAGACGAGGTCCACAGGATCGGCGTCGAGGTGGCGACCGGGCTCTGTGACGAGCTGCTCGCCGCAGGCGTGCCCGGGCTGCACTTCTACACGATGAACCAGTCTCGGGCGACGATCGAGGTCTGCTCGAACCTCGGAATCGGGGCACCGGTCGGCTGAGGCCCGAGCGTCGGTTGTCGACCGCGATCTCTACGCCGAGCCCGCCGCCGCCTCGTAAGTCTCGTGATCGGGCACGCCCAGGGCGGGGGGCAGCCGGCGGTGGGACCACCGTGTCGCCTTCCCGTAGGCTCCGGGTCATGCCAGAGAAGATCACCTTGTCGCCCGACGGTGTGCTGCAGGTACCGGCCAACCCGATCATCCCCTTCATAGAAGGTGACGGGACGGGTGTCGACATTTGGCCGGCGGCACGGCTCGTGCTCGATGCCGCCGCCGCCAAGCGCGGCCATCGCGTGACCTGGAAGGAGGTTCTTGCCGGCGAGAAGGCGTTCAACCAGACAGGTGAGTGGCTTCCCGACGAGACCGTCGAGGCGTTCCGCGACCACTTGATCGGGATCAAGGGGCCACTCACGACGCCGATCGGAGGCGGGATCCGATCACTCAACGTCGCCCTACGCCAGATGCTCGACCTCTATGTCTGTCTCCGGCCGGTTCGCTGGTTCACCGGCGTACCGTCGCCCGTGAAGCACCCGGAGAAGGTCGACATGGTGATCTTCCGCGAGAACACCGAGGACGTCTACGCCGGCCTCGAGCTCCAGGAGGGCACCGAGGACGCCCGCCGCCTGATCGAGTATCTGCGGGAGTCCTACGGCTGGTCGATCCGGCCGGACTCGGGCATCGGGATCAAGCCGATCTCCGAGACCGGCTCCAAGCGGCTGATCCGCGCCGCCATCGAGTACACGGTACGCCGCCATCGCAAGTCCGTGACGATCGTGCACAAGGGGAACATCCAGAAGTTCACCGAGGGGGCGTTTCGCAGCTGGGGGTACGAGCTCGTGCGGGAGGAGTTCGCCGACGTGGCGGTGGGCTGGGACGACTGCGGCGGCGACCCGGGCGAGCGGATCCTCGTGAAGGACGCCATCGCCGACATCACGCTGCAGCAGGTGCTCACCCGGCCGGACGAGTTCGACGTGATCGCCACCACGAACCTGAACGGCGATTATCTGTCGGACGCGCTCGCCGCCCAGGTCGGAGGCATCGGGATCGCGCCAGGCGGCAACATCAACTACGTGACCGGCCACGGGGTGTTCGAGGCGACCCACGGCACCGCCCCGAAGTACGCCGGCCAGGACAAGGTCAACCCGGGCTCGCTTCTCCTGTCGGGGGTCCTCATGTACGAGCACCTCGGCTGGCAGGAGGCTGCAGACGACATCGTCCGGGCACTGGAACAGACGATCGCCGACAAGATCGTCACCTACGACTTCGCCCGTCTGATGGACGGGGCCAAAGAAGTGCGCTGCAGCGAGTTCGCCGCCGCCGTCGTCGACCGGCTGTAGGGCGCCGAGCCGGAGTATCGTCACTCGCCGTGACCGATTCCTCGCCTGCCACCAGCCAACCCGTTCACGTCACCGTCACCGGGGCAGCCGGACAGATCGGGTACGCGTTGTTGTTCCGGATCGCTTCGGGCCAGTTGCTCGGTCCGGATCAGCCGGTCGTGCTCCGGCTGCTCGAGATCGAGCCCGCTATGAAGGCCCTCGAGGGTGTTGTCATGGAGCTCGGCGACTGCGCGTTCCCGTTGCTGGCGGACATCGAGTCGACCACGGACCTGGCGACGGGCTTCGATGGGACTTCGTGGGCTCTGCTCGTCGGCTCCATCCCCCGCAAAGCCGGCATGGAGCGCAAGGATCTCCTTGGGATCAACGGCGGCATCTTCAAACCACAAGGCCGGGCCATCGCGGAGAACGCCGCCCCGGACATCCGGGTGCTCGTTGTCGGCAACCCGTGCAACACGAACTGCCTGATCGCCCGATCGAACGCTCCGGAGATACCGGCCGACCGCTGGTTCGCCATGACAAGGCTCGACGAGAACCGATCGAAGTCCCAGCTGGCGAAGCGGGCTGGGGTGCCGGTGGAACACGTCACGAACATGGCGATCTGGGGCAACCACTCGGCCACCCAGTATCCCGACTTCGAGAACGCCTTCGTCGGTGGGCGTCCGGCGCCGGAGGTGATCGGCGACATGGCCTGGCTCCAGGGTGAGTTCATCACGACAGTGCAGAAACGGGGCGCGGCCATCATCGATGCTCGCGGCCTGTCTTCGGCTGCGTCGGCGGCGAACGCGGCGATCGACTCCGTGGTGAGCGCCAGCTCAGCGACCTCGGCGGGCGACTGGACGTCGGTCGCGGTCGTCTCCAGGGGCGAGTACGGCGTGCCCGAGGGCTTGCAGTTCGGCTTCCCGGTGCGCTCCGACGGCTCGAGCTGGGAGGTCGTCGAGGGACTCGAGCACAGTGCATTCGCCGCCGAGCGCATCCGGCTCACGACCGAGGAGCTGTTGGCCGAGAAAGCCGAGGTGGCCGAGCTGCTCGGCTGACGGTCGACTCCGGAGGCGGCGGGGTCTCGTGGCCCGGTCGCGCCACCGGTACCGGGGTACCTGAATCGTGTTCTACAATCTCGGCCATGTCTCCGAGTGAGCCTCTTCAGCTCACCGACTACCTCCGCCTCATTCTCCGGCGTATCTGGTGGGTAGTTGGTGTCACCGCACTGTTCCTGGCCGCAGCGGTGGGCTATACCCTTGTCGCGACGCCGGAGTACACAGCGACCGCGACGGTGCAAGCCAAGTTGCCGACCGACCTCCCCAGCAACTCTGGGCAGCAGACTCCGGTCGGGACGGTCAGCACTCAGCAGCTCCAGACGGACATAGCGCAAATCAAGAGCGGCCCCGTCCGAGCAGCCGTGGCGCTCGCTTTGAAGGAACCGAAGGGATCCCCACCGCCCCCGGTCGCCACCGCTGCCGCCAGTGGTACCGACCTGATCTCGATGGCTTGCACCAACCCCTCGGCGAAGGTGGCGGCCAGCTGCGCGAACGCGTATGCGACGGCGTTCGTGGCGTATGCCAAATCTCAGGACGTGGCGGCGCTCACAGCTGAGGAGGCACCGGTCAAGATCGACTTGAATAATGCTGCCACTGAGATCGCCAAGTTCAGCAAAGAAACGACCAAGGGCGGCAAGATTAACCAGTCCGCCCTGGCACAGGAGCAGGCGTGGGTACAGCTGGAAGCGCAGTACCAGGCCGAGTACAACCAGCTCGTCGTCGAGGCCCAGACCGCCAACGGTGGAGTGATCCCCGATTCCTCGGCGACTGCCCCGGCCTCCCCGAGCTCGCCCAAATCCACCCGTGACGTCACCATCGGCGGAGGCATCGGCCTCATCCTCGGACTCTGCCTGGCCGTCATCCTCGATACCCTCGACGACCGCGTCCGCTCGAAGGAGGACGTCGACCGGTCCTACCCGGGCCTGTCGATGCTGGGCTTCATCCCCTACGTCGACACCTGGAAGACCGTGGACCGCCCTTACCTCGTCGCTCAGGACGCTCCGCTCTCGCCGCCGACCGAGGCCTACCGCACGCTTCGCACGGCTATCGAGTTCGCTCGCCTGAACCGGGACATCCGGTCCCTCGTCGTCACCAGCTCGATGGCGCTCGAAGGAAAGACCGCCACCGTCTCGAACCTGGCCGTGATCTTCGCAAAAGCCGGCCAGCGCGTCTGTGTCGTGTCGGGCGACCTCCGCCGTCCTCGTATGGGCGAGTTCTTCGCGTCCGAGGAGATCCCGGGTCTCACCTCGATCGCACTCGGCACGGCGGACTTCGACGAAGCGCTACAGGAGGTCGAGAACGTGCCGGGGCTGTACTTCCTCGGTACTGGGCCGATCCCCACGGAGCCTGCCGAGTTCCTGTCTGCCAAGCGCACCGTCGAGATCTTCCAAGAGCTCCGAGAGCGCTTCGACCTCGTCCTCATTGACACGCCGCCCGTGCTCCCGGTCACCGACGCCCTGCTCATGGGACGTTGCGCCGACGGGATCCTCCTGGTTGTCACCGCAGGCCGGACGCGCCGCCGGGGTCTTGCCCGGGTTCGCGAGCTGATCGAGCAGACGAACCTGCCCGTGATCGGTGGGGTCCTCAACGGTACGAAAGCCGGTGGCTCGGGTTACGGCTACGGCTACGGCTACGGGTACGGCTACGGGTACGGCTACGGCGACTACAAGCCGCGGACCAGCACCTCGACGGGCGGTTCCAGGCGTGCCTCGAAGGACGCCAAGCCGTCACGGCGCGGCCGTGACGGCGACCGGCGCAGCAACGCGGGCTGAGCCCCCCAGTGTCCACCACGGCGGCCGTGGCGCGCGTGGCGCGGGCGACTCACCATGCGACCCTTCCGCTCGAGGCCAAGCTGGTCGTCGTCGTGGCGGCTCTCGACAACATCGGCACCACGACGACCCTGGCGTCGTCGCTGTCGCTGTCGTCGGTCGTGACGCTGGTCGCGACCGTCGGGCTCCTCGTCATGTGGTTGCCGGCCCGCATGAGACGGTTGAACGAGACTGAGCCCCGCGTCGCCCGGGCTCTGGCCCGCGACAAGTCCAGAGAGCTGCCGAGGCCGCTGTGGCTGTGGTTCGTCTGGGTCCTGCTGTCGTTCAGCTGGAATCATTCCGTCGGCAAGTACTCGTTCCAGAACCTGTGCGTCTACGCGGGGTTCATGTTCACCGCCGACCTATTGGCGCGCCACGCCAGCCTGGAGTTCGGCAAGCGGCTGGTCCGAGCGCTGATGTGGGTCGTGTTGATCATCAGCGCCGTGTATCTGTTCAGCGTCGTCCAGTATGGGCTCGACAACGTCGTCGTGCTGCGAGCCCGCGGGACGGCGATGGAGGAAGCCATGCTGGCCGGAACCGCCGTGCTGGCGTGGCGCGGCCTACGCGTGCCGATCGGGCGGATCGTCCCGATCGTGCTCCTGCTGTCGGTCACCTTGTCGCTGTCCCGCATGTCGCTGGCAATCTCGGTCCTCGCCGCCGCCTGTGCGTTCGCGGTCAGCGGCCGCCGACGGACGCTCATGAGCAAGCGGACGTTCCTTCGCCTCCTCGCCGGCGTCGCCGCGGCGGGCTCCATCTTCACCTACCTCGCGTTCAAGTGGGCGCCGCTGCACAACCGGTTCTTCGGGGGCGACCGGGCGACCGTGGGTGGCGTGACCATCAACACGAGTGGGCGCCTCACGATCTGGAGGTTGTTGTGGGACAACGCCTGGAGCTCGACCACCCACGTCCTCATCGGGCAAGGTGCTGCGAGCTCCGAGCTCTTCCTTCAGCGCCTCAGCCTCAACGCCGCCTCGGGGCATCAGGTCGCTGACCCGCACAACGACTTCCTCCGGATGTTCTACGACTTCGGTGCCGTGGGTTTCGTGCTCTTCGGGATCGGCATGGTCATGCTGGCGGTCCGGGCCTATCGCTGGGCGAACGAGGAGCCCGACCGCCAGATCGCCACCCTGCACTGGGCGAGCTTCTTGGCCACCTGCGGGCTGCTCGGAGCCATGATCACGGACAACGGCGTCACCTACAGCTTCTGCATGTTCCCCTACGGTGCGCTGGTCGGGCTCAGCATGGGATTGGCTCGTAACCGGGCCGCGCAGCTGGCTTTGTCTGAGGTGGAGGTGCAGGTGCAGCCCCAAGTGCCGGAGTCGCCCGACGAAGGGCGGTTACCGGGTCCTCGATTGTGGCCTTCATCGGCGTGACGCGCAGCGGTCGCGCCGAGCGCGCCTCGCCATGAGGCGGGTGACGCTTGAGAAGTCCCCGGGCGCCAAACCTCCACCGACAGAGATATCGGTTCGATGAGGGCAGTCCTGTTTCGCCCGAAGGACGGCGAGATCACGGTGGAGGAAATCCCGGCACCACGCCCGGGGCCCGGGCAGGTGCTCGTCCGCAACCACTTCTCCCTGATCAGCGCCGGCACCGAGCGCGCCCGCCTCGAGACCGGCCGCGAGTCGCTCATCGGCAAAGCGCGC
>JBEKLQ010000002.1:0-9658 GCA_050010115.1 Acidimicrobiales bacterium
GCCTCGCTTGTCGGTAAGCCAGAGGACACCCTCGGGCTCCGACAGCGCCCGCTCGACATCAGCGATCACCTGCTCGCGGTCGGCTCCGTCGGGGAGCTCGACGTCGAGCTCTTTCGGAGTCTGGATGATCCCGATACGAACGTCCACGCTGCTCCTTTGGTCCTTCGGCCGATCCGACGTGCCGCTGGCTGACGAACAGAGCCCGGGCGGCGGGTCGAAACTGACTTCGGCTCGTCACGATGTTGTGTACCCAGCCGGCGGCTGCCCGCGGCTGTCTGGGCCATCGTAGGGCCCAGCCAGGCGCAAGCGCCCAGTTGCGCCGAACCGACGCCGATGACTATGCGGAGTCAAAGCCCCTCGGCAGCCGGTCGGCCGGCCAGCCGAGCCGTGCGATCGCCTGGACGCACGCAAACCGATCAGTCATCCCCGCGACGTACCCAACGGCCGAGCGAACGACGGAGTCAGAGCCGGCTCGTGCATCGGCGAGATCCGTGCCGAAGTTCGCCGGCATCTCGGCCGGATGGCCGGCATAGTGCTCCACCAGCGAACGCAGCATGTCCACGACACGGAGCGACTGCTCGATGGAGGCGGACCGGAGGTAAATCCGCTCGTAGTCGAAGCGCCGGAGCTCGGCAAGCGCCTCCCCCATCTCCTCGCTCAGCCCGACAAGGCCCGTCGCCTGCGTCACCCCGACGACGTCGTGGACGAACGCCCGCAGCTGCTGGCTCCTCGTGCGGCCACAGCGCTCCACGACGAGCTCCGGTAGATCGGACACATCGACGATGCCGGCATGGGCAGCGTCCTCCAGGTCGTGGGCCGTATAGGCGATCCGGTCGGCCAGCGCCACGACTTCGCCCTCAGGCGTCGCCGGCGCAGGGCGAGACCAGGAATGGTTGCAGATGCCGTCGAGGGTCTCGGCACACAAGTTGAGCGGCGCCGCGGTCACCTCCGCGCCCCAGACAGCGTGGTCGAAACCGCCGGCGACGAAGGGTGACAGGGCGTCCTCGCTGGCGTGCCCGCCGGGACCATGGCCGCAGTCGTGCCCAAGCGCGATCGCCTCGCACAGCGCCACGTTCAACCGGCACGCCCTGGCGATCGCCGTCGCGACCTGCGCGACCTCGAGCGCGTGGGTGAGCCGCGTCCGCTGGTGGTCGGCCGGGAACACGAACACCTGCGTCTTGCCGGCCAAGCGCCGGAAGGCCGTCGAGTGCAGGATCCTGTCGCGGTCCCGCTCGAAGCACGTCCGCCAGTCGTCCGGCTCCTCACGGACCGCACGCTTCCCTGCCCCGATCGCCCGGGTGGCGCACGGAGCCAGCGAGGCATCCTCGCCCTCCTCGCGCGCCGCGCGATCGAGCACCGAGAAGTCCCCGACCTTGGCGGGCCCAGCGTGGGCCGCTCGCACTTCGGGCAGCGGCACCCGAAAGCCCTCCATCGTTGCGGCCCATTCGATCGCCCGCTCGCTCGGACCGGGCGCCCCTGTGGGCGGCTCCGAGTCGTTCGGCACACCCTGACGTTCGATGATGGTCACGACCCGAGGATACGAGAGCGTTGTGTCACGACCTCGGCAGGTCGCCCGCGCCCGTTGCCGGACCCCCCGTCGCCGCACCTGCGGGCGCAGCGCCGTGGGACCAGCCGGTGCCGCCAACAGTAGCCTCCGCCGGTGACCACATACCTCCCGGGTGATCCCGAGTACCGGGCTTACGTCGGCCCCTTCGAGCAGTACGACGTGATGGGCGCAACCCAGTTCGCCTTGCTGTACGCACTCGGAATCCGCCAACACCACAGGCTGCTCGACATCGGTTGCGGATCGCTGCGGGCAGGCCGGCTCTTCATCACTTATCTCGAGCCTGGCAACTACACCGGCGTCGAGCCGAACACCTGGTTGATCGACGAGGCGATCGAGCACCAGGTGGGCCGTGATCTCATACGGATCAAGGCACCCATGTTCTCCACGACGGACTCGTTCGACTTCTCCGGCCTGGGCACGTTCGACATCGTCGTGGCGCAGTCCATCGCCTCCCACGCCGGCCCGGGCCTCGTACCCACGATGCTGGCATCGATCCGGAGCGCTCTCGAGCCCCGCGGTATCGCCGCGGTCACGTTCATCCACGCCGATCCCGACGATCACGAGGTGGTGCACGTCGAACCCGGCGATGGTGAGTGGCCGGCGTGGCTGTACCCGGGATGCTTCAGCTACCGGCGCGAGGTGGTCGAGTCGTTCATCGCCACGGCGGGGTTGACCGGGTTCGCCATCGCGTGGCACCACCCTCGCCAGACGTGGTGGCTGCTCGCCCGAGACCGTGACGCGCTGCCAAGCGCCGAGTTCGTCGGGCGGTTGACGGGGGTGACGCTGGCGGAAGGTTTCGAGGCGAGCTGGCGCCCGCGGCCCTCTTGACCTTTCCCTCGGCGGGGCCTTCAGCGGATCGATAGCTCCGACCGGTAGACGCGAGCGGGACCGAGCTCGACGATCTTGGACGCGAGCGCGCCGAATGCCGCCGCCACCTCACTGCCGGGCTCGGAGACGACGATCGGCAACCCCACGTCGCCGCCCTCGCGAAGGGCCGGCACGAACGGGAGCTGTGCCAGCAACCCGACGCCGAGGTGCTTGGCGAGCTGCTGGCCGCCGCCGGATCCGAACAGCTCGTAGCGGTGCCCGTCGTCGCCGACGAACCATGACATGTTCTCGACGACGCCCCTCAGCGGCAGCCGCAGCTGCCGGGCCATGACCGCAGCCCGCTGCGCCACCCGTCCTGCGGCGGGCTGGGGCGTCGTGACGACGATCAGCTCCGCTCGCGGCACGAACTGCGCGATCGACATCGACACGTCACCGGTCCCCGGCGGCAGGTCGATGAGGAGGAACTCGGGAGCCCCCCAGTGGACGTCGACGAGAAACTGCTCCAGGGCCTTGTGCAGCATCGGTCCCCGCCAGATGACGGCCTGATCCTCCGCCACGAAGAAACCCATCGAGATGCACCGCACGCCATGTGCAACCGGCGGGAGCAGCAACTCCCCGAGCATCGAGGGAGGCTCGCTCACCCCGAGCATCGACGGGATCGAGAAGCCGTACACGTCGGCATCGAGCAACCCGACGGAATGCCCGGCCTGGGCGAGGGACACGGCGAGGTTGACCGTCACGCTCGACTTCCCCACACCGCCCTTGCCGGATCCGACCGCGAGCACCCGCGTCGGGGACGACTTGTCAGCGAAGGGGTTTGCCCGCGGCACGGGCCCATCGCCTCCGTGTCGCCCGCCGGGTGCATGGCCCGGTCCGGGCAGCGGGCCACCCGGCGGCTTAGAACCGAGCCCCAGCTCCTGGATGTGGGCGGCCAGTTCTGACTCTTCGCCGGCGGTCATCTCCACCAGGTGCACCGTGGCCGCCGGCGCCCCCGCTGCGGCCACGGCGGCCGTGATCCGGGCCACGAGCTCGTCTTCCCCAGGGTGGCCGCCTCTCGGGATCGCCACGGTCACTTCCGTGGACCATCGCCGTGACTCAAGCGCCCGCACAAGCCCGAGATCGCCGACGCGGTGGAACAGGCGCGGGTCGACGACGTCTGCCACGGCGGCGGCGAGGCTCTCGGCGCTGGATCCCTCGTTCGATGCCATCTGTACTCGTCCCGTCCGTCGTCGAGCTCGTTCGAGCCCTCTTCGCGGCTGCCCCGGTACGATAACGGCCGTGAGTGGACCTGCTGGTGTGATTGACGGGGAGGGTTTCTCGGCGGCGGTTGAGGCGATCACGTCCGCGTTCGGCGACTCGACGCGCCGTGGCATCTTCCTGTACGTGCGGGACCACGACGGCGTCACGGCAAGCGAGGTCGCGGAGCATTTCGCCCTCCATCCGAATGTCGCCCGTCACCACCTCGACAAGCTGGCCTTCGGAGGACACCTGCAAGTCGTCGTCGACCACCGTGCAGGCGTCGGGCGCCCGTCCAAGCGTTACCGGGCCCGGATCAGCGACTCGTCGGCCGTACCGGAGCATCGCGACGACCTCCTCGTGCTGCTGCTCGCCCGGCTGCTGCCGCTGGTCGATCCACCGGCAGCCGAGCGTGTCGCCTACGAAGTGGGGGCCGAGTACGGGCGGACGTTGGGGACCCACATGTCGCCGGGTGATGCGCCGAGATCGATCCGCTCGGCCATGCAGGCGGTAGCCGATGCGCTGACGGCGCATGGGTTCGCTGCGCATGCTGCCGGGCCTACCGCTCCGAACGCCGTCGTCCGGGCCCACTGCCCATTCGGAGCGGCCGCAGTGGAGAACCCCGTGCTGTGTGCCGCCGATCGAGGTCTGGTCGAGGGCCTGCTCTCGGTGCTGTGCGGCGACACCGTCCCGGTACAGATCTCGTCGCGGGCCAAAGGTGACGACGTCTGTGTCACCGTGGCCGGCTGACGAGACGCTGCGCTCACTCACGATGTGCCCGGCCGCGATGTGACCGGGCACCGCCACTATCTCGATCACGCCTCGACCACGCCGCTTCGCCCCGAGGCGCGCCGGGCGATGGCGGACTGGCTCGACGTTGCCACCACTCCGGACGGCGTCGGCGACCCGGGGCGTGTCCACACCGAAGGGCGGCGCACCCGGATCGCCGTCGAGACCGCCCGCGAGTCCGTCGCCGAGTTGCTCGGTACGGATTCATCACGCGTCGTCTTCACGAGCAGTGCCACGGAAGCCGTCAACGCGGCGGTGTTCAGCGCGGCCGCAGCACGGCCGGGAGCGCCTCTCGTCAGCGCTGCGGTCGAGCATTCGAGCGTCCGCGAAACCTGCCGACGGGCCGGACCAACCCTCGAGCTCGCCGTCGACGTATCAGGACGCGTCGATCTCGATCAGCTCGCCCAGTGGCTGAGCGAGGAACAGCCGGCCCTCGTGAACTGCCAGTTCGCCAACCATGAGGTGGGCACTCTCCAGCCCGTTGCCGAAGTCGTCAGCCTCTGCCGCCAGGCGAACGTCCCGGTTCACTGCGATGCAGCGGCCGCGGCCGGGCATTTGCCGCTCTCGTTCACCGACCTCGGCGTGGATCTCATGTCGGTCAGCAGTCACAAGTTAGGCGGCCCGCCAGGCGTCGGGGCACTGATCGTCAGGCGCGGGCTGAGGTTGGTCCCGTTGCTCGTCGGTGGCTCTGAAGAACGTGCCCGCCGGGCAGGGGCGGAGAACGTGCCCGGGATCATTGGTTTCGGTGCTGCCTGCGAGGCGCTACTCGCGATCGCCGGAGACGAGAGCCGCCTCGCTCGTGAGGCTGGCGCCGCAATGGAGCACACGCGTGCAGCCACGTCGCTCGCCACCACGGTCGACGGGGTCGAGGTCGCCGGCGACGCCGCTCACCGAGTCCCGCACATCGTCTGTGTGAGCGTCGGCGGCGTGAAGGGAGAAGCCGTCCTGCTGTCGCTGGACCGATCCGGCGTCGCGGTCCATTCCGGCTCGGCCTGCTCCTCTGAGGTGCTGGAGCCGTCGCCGGTGCTGGCGGCCATGGGTGTCGATCCCGACTCGTCGCTGCGGGTCTCGGTCGGGTGGTCGACGACGGATGCGGACATCTCGGCGTTCGCCGACGCTTTCCCAGCTGCGGTGTCGAAACTGCGGGCCCTGGCCTCGCCTGCCTGACGGTGGGCGCCTACCAGGTCAGGCCGAGCACACCCCGCATTGCTTCTTCGAACGAGGCGTCGTCCAACGCGCGCCGGGCCCCGAGCACCAGCGCTGCGTCGTGCCCGACCTCGACCCGGAGCGGCGTGGACGGGTCCTCGATGGCGTCTGCGATCGCCTGGCCCACGATCTCGGGCCCGGGTCGACCCTGAGGGTTCAGCAGCGAGTCGTTGGGCTCCCATTGCCGGCGCAGCTCGTCGTAGGCGTCGGGGCCGTCATGGACAAGGCCGGGTTTCATGCCGGGTTCGATGTAGCCGGGTTCGATGATCATGACCCGGATGCCGAAGTGCCCGACCTCGATGTGCAAGCACTCGCTGATGGCCTCGAGCGCATGCTTGGTGGCCGCATACGGGCCTTCCAGCGGAGTCCCGACTTTGCCCTGCACCGAGCTCACGTTGACGATCACGCCGCTGCCCCGATCGCGCCACGCCGGGAGCACGGCCTGGATGACCCGCAGCGCCCCGAGGACGTTCGTGTCGAACATCCCCGCCACCAGATCGATCGGCACCGACTCCAGCGGCCCCTCGCTGTTCAGTGCGGCGTTGTTGACGACGGCGTCGAGCTTGCCGGCCGCAGCGATGGCCGCCCGGACCGACTCGGGGTCGTTCACGTCGAGCGCCATCGTCGAGACGCCGGGATCCGAGCTGTCGATGACCGAGGGGTTTCTCGCCGTCGCGATCACGTCATGCCCTCGCGCCGCCAACTCCGCCACCGTCGCCGCGCCGATCGCCCGGCCGGCACCTGTCACGAGCACTCGCATCGCCTGTCTGCCCCTTTCTCGATACTGGTGCGGCAGTCTGCCAGTGTCAGCCGCTTCTCGCCGTCAATGCGGGTGGAGCTGCCAGACCGGCCGCCCGGTACGCGGCGAGCGCAGTGCTGCGCACCGACTTCACGAGCGTCCCGGATGGGTGGTCGGCGAGCATGGCGGTGAACTCCCGTACGGCACCTGATGGCGAGTGCGAGTCCTCGTAGAGCGCCACACCGTCGTAAGCCCGTGCGAGCGCGTAGCCCGGGGCTACCTTGACGGCGGCGGTGATCTCCCGGTCGCCGCCGGACACGAGGCTCGCCTTCTTGGAAGACAAGCCGGCCAGGCGCACGAGCCACCCGCCGTCGGCCAGTGCTTCCGGCTGGCTCGGGTCGAGCTCGAGCACCTTGTCATAGACGACGACCGCTTGGACGATCTCGTGATTCGACGCGAGCACCGACGCCTCGGCGAGCTCGGTCTGGATCTGGGCGGCGACCGTCAGGGTAGGAGCGGGGGACCGAGTGAACGGGGCGACTCCGGCGAGGCCCAGGCCGACCAGCGTCCCGGCGAGCACGAAACATGCCGCCGCCGACCAACCGAGTACGAGCCGGTGCCGGCGATCCGAGAGCCAGAACCGAAACGATGGCGGCTGTGCCGGTGCCCCGGCTCCTGCCCCGGCTCCTGCCCCGGCTCCTGCCTCGGCCCCTGCCTCGGCCGGTTCGAGGTTGGCGATGGCGGCGGCGATCTCCTCGGCCCGAGCCAGATAGCGGTCCCGTAGCTGGGTGTAGTCAGCCGGGTCGATGTCTCCAGCCGCTCGCTCGCGGTCCAGATCCTCGAGCGACCTCCGGAGGTACACCTCCTCGTCGACCAACCCCGCCCGCTGCTGGCGCTCGGCCTTGGTGGCGGTCACGGCGCGACCGCCGGACGTCGGCGCCGCCGCCAGAAGTACGAGCCGAGGCCGATCGCAGCCACCCCGATCAAGGCGACGGGGACGACGTAGAGCGTGGCGTCCAGCCTCGACCCTGCCGGGAGGAGCAGGCCGCCATATCCGTAGCGGGCAACGACCGCCTGCTCGATCCGCTGGTTGCTCCAGCCTGTGGCCACCCAGCCGGCTACCTCGTGGCGCAGCGTCAAGGAGGACGGCGCGTCCGACTGCGCGATGGAGAGATCCTCGCAAGCCGGGCATTTGATGATGCTGTCGAGGTACGACGTGCGGGCGGCGGCGGTCGACGGCGGTGGGTGCACGCTGCCGATCGCCAGGAGCACGACTGCCGCTGCCGCCAATACGGCCCAGGCGATGCGGGAGCTCAGGATCTTGATCACGACATTCCGAGCCCTTGGGTGGCGCCACCGGAGTGCGATGATGCACGACCTGCGGTCACAGCCCCCTCGCTTGCTCCTGCTGGATCCACCGCTCCAGCTCGGTGGCGGTGACGGCGCCCTCGATGGACGCGACCACACGCCCGGTCGGATCGACGAGGTAGGACCGGGGCAGTGATCCGACTCCGTAGTCCGAGGCGATCACTCCCCCGTTGTCCACCACCGACGGCCACGTGGCGCCTTCGGCGGATTGGAACGCCTTCCCATCCGACTCGGTGTCGCCGAACAGCACGCCGATCACCTCGGTGCGTGCACCACCGGGACGGGCGTACAAGAAGGACTCCAGTTCGGGCTCCTCCTGGCGGCAGGCATCGCACCACGAAGCGAAGAAGTTGACGACTACCCACCGACCTCGCATCGACGACAACGAGATGGTCGAGCCCGAGAAGCTCGTCGCCACGATCGCAGGAGCAGGCTTGCCGACGAGCGGGCTGTCGGCCATGACCATCGTCGCCGGCTGGCGCGTGGCCAGCACCGAGACGAGGACCACTGCGACCACTGCGACTCCGAGCGCGGACCAGCGCGCCGCCTTGAAGCGGCTCGAGCTCATCCGGCCGCTCCCACCGGTTCAGCCACCGGCTTCGGCATCGGCTCCGAGCCGGCTTCTGGCGGCCGGGCGCCGCCGTCATCGTCGTGGTCGTGCGCGCCGTCGGGCACCGTTTCTCGACTCGCGACCCGGCGTCGCCGCCGCGACGGGCCCGGCACGGCAGCCAGCAAGGCACCGAACGCCGTGATGACCCCGCCGACCCACAACCACATGACCATCGGCTGGTAGACGACGCTGATCGACGCTGGTCCCTTCCCCGTGGCGGAGACCCCACTGATCGTCAGGTACACGTCGGAGCGCACCGATGAGTCCACCGCCGGCGTGGCGATCCCCTCGTAGCCGGGGTAGTTGCTGATTGCCGGATGGAACGCAGCCCTATCCACGTAGACAGTGCCGACGACGCCGCTGCGGTTCGGCTCGGTGAAGTCCGAGGCGCCGCCGTAGGTGATGCGGTGGCCCTCGTAGGACACCGTCTGGCCGACTTTCAGCTCGAACGTCGCACGGTGGCCGTACGACGTCGCCGCCGCCAAGCCCACGGCCACGATCACGACACCGAGGTGCACGATCATCCCGCCGTTGGACCGCCCGACGAAGGCTCGCAACCGTGAGAGCCCCGAGCGCCGCGCCGCCAGGGACGCCAGCGCGAGCTGGCGAACGGCGGAGGCACCCGCGACCGACGCCAGACCGAAGGCACTGAGTGGTGTGAACCCGCGCACGCCGGCGATGACACACACGGCCACGACGAGCACGCCAGTCCACGCCGGCAACGCCAGTCGGGACCGCAGCAGGCCCGATCCAGCCTTCCGCCACGGCAGGACCGGGCCGATAGCCATGAAGAACAACAGAGCGAAGCCCAGCGGCACCGTCATCGAGTTGAAGTACGGCGTGCCGACCGTGATCTCCTGGTTGTCCAGCGCTTGCACGAACAACGGGAACACGGTTCCGATCAGCACGACGACGGCGAAAGCGGCGAACAGCAGGTTGTTCACCAAGAACGCGCCCTCCCGTGACACGGGAGAGTCGATCGAGCCTGGCGATCGCAACCGTTCGCCCCGCCAGAAGATCAGTCCCACACCACAGGCGACGACAGCACCGAAGAGTCCCAAGAGAGACGGTCCGATGGCGGACGAGTCCGAGAACGCGTGCACCGAGACGAGCACGCCTGAGCGGGTGAGGAACGTCCCGAGAATTGTCAGCGAAAACGCCGCGATGAGCAGCGACAGGTTCCAGACGCGCAGCAGCCCTCGCCGCTCCTGCACCATCACCGAATGGAGGTAGGCGGTGGCGCACAGCCACGGCAGCAGCGCGGCATTCTCGACCGGATCCCAGGCCCAGAAACCTCCCCACCCCAACACCTGGT
>JBEKLQ010000002.1:9671-130191 GCA_050010115.1 Acidimicrobiales bacterium
CTGGTACGACCACCATGCGCCCATGACGACGCCGACCGTGAGGAAGGCCCAGGCGAAGAGGGTGTAGCGGCGGGTTTCTATGAGCCAGCCCTCGCCGAGGCGACCGGTCACGAGAGCGGCGACGGCAAAGGCGAACGGCACCGTGAACCCGACGAAACCGAGGTACAGGAACACCGGGTGGAAGGCGATGAGCACGTTGTCCTGCAACAGCGCGTTCGGCCCGAGGCCGTCGGCCGGCACATGACCCGAGATCGTGACGAACGGGTTGGCAGGGCCGGCCATCAGGCCGAAGAAGAATGCCGTCACGACGAGCGCCACGAGGAGCGCCCAGGCGACGAGGGGGTCGGTGGCCCGGTTGCGGAACCTCCGCGCCATGACCGCGACGTACCCCGAGAGCACGAGCGCCCAGAGGAGGATCGAACCCTGGAGGGCCGCCCACATGCCTGTGATGGAGTAGAGCAACGGGGTGGCCCGGGCGTTGTTGTCGGCCACGTACGCGAGCGAGAAGTCGTGGGTGATGAGGGCGTGCTCCATCGCCGCGGTGGCGATCAGTGCCCCGGCGAGCACGCCCCACGCGGCCCGCGGCGCGGCTCGCAGCCAAGCCGGCCGGTGACCTGCCAGGCCCGCTATGAGCACACCTACTCCGCAGACCGCCGACACCAGACCCAGAGCGACGCCGATCTGGCCCGCGATCGCGTTCACGGGCCCGAGCCGGCTGCCGGCTTCACGCGGCCCGGATGGGCGGCGATGTAGGCCTGGGAGTGCTTGACCATGATCTGGTCGGAGGCGAACAGGTTGCTCGAGCCCAGGAAGTGGCCGACCACGACGACCGGCAGGCCCGGCCGGAACATCTGCGGCGGGTAGCCGGTGTTCTCGACCGAGACCTTCACTCCCGACGACTCGACGACGAAGCGGTAGACGTCGCCGCTCAGGTGGTGGACGGTTCCGTTCACGACGGTGCCTTCGAGTTGGAACTCGGAGTTGCCGAGTTGGGCCCGCTGAGCGACGGCTTCGTTGGCCGTCTTGAAGAAGACGATGGCGGACGTGAGGCCTTTGTAGACGAGAAACCCGATCGCCCCTACGATCACGATCCCCACCGCCCACATACGGCGGCGCTGTGCCCGGGACACGGCAACTCGCCGGCGGGGCGCGGCGGGTACCGGCTCGTCCGTCGCCGGTGGCGCCGTCCCCGTGATCACGCTTGGTCTCCGGTGCCGCCGGAGCGAGCGGTTGACGTTGCGCCGGTCGCGGCACCGCGTGACTGGGGCAGGCGGCTCCGGGCCGCTCGCTCGCGGACGACAAGGCTCACGGCGTACGCCGACAGCGACCCCAGGGCGATCACGTAGCCAGCTTCGACATAGCCGCTCATCGGGTGCCCTCGGCCCAGCGCTCGGCGAGCGCTGCGTCCAGTCCCTCGTCATCCTCGCGATCGCGCAGCACGGCGAGACGGTACCGGTGCACCATGAGCCAGACGTACACCAGCGTGAACGAGACGAACCCGAGCGCCAGCGTCCACGCCATCGATCCGTGCACGTAGAGATGCCCGTTGGCCACATCCACAGTTGGCGCCTGGTGGAGGCTCCGCCACCACGACACGGAGACGAAGACGATCGGCACGTCCAAGAAGGCGATGAGGCCGGCGATCGCCGAGCGCCGGGCCACCGTCTCCCTGTCACCGGGGACCTTCCGGAGGGCCAGATACCCGAGGTAGAGCACGAACAGCAAGGCGGTTGTGGTGAGCAACGGGTCCCAGGTCCACCACACGCCCCAGGTGGGCCGCCCCCAGACAGAACCGGTCACCAGCGTGAGACCGGTGAACACGACACCGACCTCGGCCGATGCGCCGGCCAAGCGATCGAAGCGGGCGTGCCGGGTGCGAGGCCAGAGGTACAGCAGGCTCGAGAACGTCGCCACGCCGTATGCGATGAACATCACCCAGGCGAGCGGTGGATGGATGTACAGCAAGCGGACGAGGTTGCCGAAGTCGACGGCGTTCGGAGTCACCCACAGTCCGAGCCAGACCGTGACGGCCACGCCTACGAGCGCTGCGGTGCCGACAGCTCTCACGACTCTGTCAGACCGGGCTGCCCGCGGTGCCGATCCTCTCGCCATCGCCTTCGGCGAAACGGCGCTCGGTGCGGCACCGCCGTCCGCGGGGCCTGCCTCCGTCGTGGTTGCGTCGTCGACGTCTTCGCGCACGCTGGCGCGGCTGGCGTGAGTGGCGGCGCGGGGCGGGGGCGACGCGGCGGGGGCCGTTTCGCCGAAGGCGACGGCACCCGACGTGACGTCGTCGTCCCGCTCAGTCAGCACTGGGTCGCCGGTGGCGTCCAAGCGGCTCATGAGTCCTCCAGGAGGGGGCCGAACGCTGCGATACCTACGGCGACGTAGAGGACGGCGAAGATCGCCAGCAGGGAGAGCCAGATGCCGGCGTGGGCGGGCGTGCCGGCGAGGGCAGCGTTCCAGGCTTTCGTGGCGCCGAGCAGCACCGGAGCAGCGACGGGGAGGAACAGGAGGGGCAGCAGGGTCTCTTTCACTCGCACGCCTGACGAGACTGCGCCGTAGACGACGCCGACGGCGGCGAGGCCAATGGAGGCGGTCAGGCAGGCGGCCAGCAGCACGAGGCCCCCACTGAGCTGGGCGCCGTACAGAAGGGCGACGCCGATCGTGAGGAGGCCCTCGAGCACGAGGAGCTGTACGACGATCGCCGCCCCCTTGCCGAGGAAGATGCCGGCCGGGTCGAGGCCGGACAAGCGGAGGCCGTCCCGTGCGGAATCGGCGGATTCGACTGCGAAGCTCCGTTGGACGGCGAGCACGACCGTGAGCAGCACGGCGATCCAGAACAGCCCCGAGGCCGCAGGTTCGAGGGCGTGGCGGTCCGGTCCGAGGGCGAGGCCGAAGAGCAGCAGCACGGCAGCTGCAAACGGGACGACCTGGTTGAGCCCGACCCGCGACCTGGCCTCGATCCTGAGGTCCTTGCTACACACGAGCACGGCGTCACGCCACATGGACGGCCTCCGGCGCGCGCGTGGGATCTGGAGCAACCACAGCAGTGTCGGCAAGAGGCTCATGGAGGTCTTCGGCGGGTGCCGGGACAACTCGGCCACCGGCGAGATGAACAACCCGATCGGCGAGAGCGCCGGCGCTGCCGAGGTCGTGCGACGACAGGACCACGGTGGCACCGCCGGCCCTCGCCTCGGTCACAATCCCGTCCAGCAACGTCCTCGAGTCCTGGTCAAGGCCTGCGTGCGGCTCGTCGAGCAGCCAGAGGCGAGGTTGGCGCCCCACGACGACGGCGATGGCCGCTCGGCGGCGCTGGCCAGCCGACAGCTTGACGATCGGCGTGCCAGGGAGGCGGCCGGCCAACCCCATTCGGGCCATCGCCGCGCTCGCTCGCTGCGCAGCCTCGGTCGAGTGGATGCCCGACGCCCGCAGAGCGAAGCGCAGGTTCTCCTCGACCGTGAGCTCCTCGTACAGGAACGATGCGTGGCCCAGGTAGCCGACTTCCCTTCGCACCTCGCGACGGTCGACGGCGAGATCGTGCCCCAGCACGACGCCCGTGCCCGAGGCCAGAGAAAGCAGCCCGCAGCAGAGGCGGAGCAGGCTGCTCTTCCCGGCGCCGTTGGGGCCGGAGAGATGGACGATCTCGCCCTCACCGACATCGAGCGTCACTCCAGCGAGCAAGGGAAACCGATCGGCGAGGGCGACTGCCTCACGAAGACTTACGGCAAGCGCCATGGGTTCGCACAATCGTACGGGTGAACGGGCTCGGGTTTCCAAGCGCGCCGCCACCGCGCCGCTGAACCGTCGCTCAGGAACCGCTTCTCGTGCTCAGTGGGCCGAAGATCGAATTCAGCGAAGCTGGGACCGCAACAGGTCGATGTCGGCGTCCACCATCATCGCCACGAGCTCGGGGAAGCCGACCTCGGTCTTCCAGCCGATCTTGTCCCGAGCCTTGGTGGCGTCCCCGACGAGCAGGTCCACCTCAGCCGGGCGGAAGAAACGCTGATCGATCACGACATGGTCCTCCCAGTTGAGGCCAGCCCGGTCGAACGCCACCTCGCATAGCTCTCGGGCCGAGTGCGTCTCCCCGGTCGAGACCACGAAGTCGTCGGGCTCGTCCTGCTGGAGCATCCTCCACATGGCCCGGACGTAGTCCCCGGCGAAACCCCAGTCCCGCTTCGAATCAAGATTGCCGACCCGCAGCTCCCCATCGAGACCCAACTTGATCCGGGCGACACCATGGCTCACCTTGCGGGGCAGGAACTCGAGGCCGCGCCGTGGGCTCTCGTGGTTGAACAGGATCCCCGAGGAGGCGTGCATCCCGTAGCTCTCGCGGTAGTTGACCGTGATCCAATGCCCGTAGACCTTGGCGACACCGTACGGACTGCGCGGGTGAAAGGGCGTGAGCTCAGTCTGGGGGACCTCCCGCACCTTGCCGAACATCTCCGAGGAGCTCGCCTGATAGAAGCGGATCTCCGGGTCGGTCAAGCGGATGGCGTCCAGGATGCGGGTGACACCGAGCGCCGTCACCTCGCCCGTGAGCACTGGCTGGCCCCAGGACGTCTGCACGAAGGACTGAGCGGCGAGGTTGTACACCTCCTGCGGTCGGTGCTCGCGCAGGATCCCGAGCATCGACACCTCGTCGAGCAGGTCACCGGAGACGAGCGTGACGTCGTCTTGGATGTGGGCGATGCGCTCGAAGTTGACGGTGCTCGACCGGCGGACCATGCCGATGACCTCGTAGCCCTCTGACAACAGGAGCTCGGCCAGGTACGAGCCGTCCTGGCCAGTGATTCCAGTGATCAGGGCACGTCGCGTCATGTGCCCGTTCTAGCCGATCCGGGCGCTTCGTTCCCTTGCAGGACCCAGCTCGGCGGCCTCCGCTCGGCGAAGGCCGCCCGGCCCTCGGCGGCTTCGGTGGTCTGGGTGGCGACCGTCAGCAGCGGATGGAGGTACGCGAGGGCGTCGGCAGCCCCGAGGTGCAGCACCCGGTAGAAAGAGGCGCGGCCGGAGGCGAGGGCGTGGGGAGGCTTCTTGGCGAGTTGGGCCGCGAGGGCATCGACGGCGGCGTCCAGCTCGTCCACCGCCACCACTCGATTCAAGAAACCGAGCCGCTCTCCCTCCACAGCCCCCACCCTCCGCCCGGTCATCATGAGCTCGAGGGCATGCCTGGGCGCCATCGACTGCAGGAGCGCCACCGTCACCATGTAGGGCCAGATGCCGATATCGATCTCCGGCGTGCCGAAGACGGCGTCGTCGGCGGCCACGACCAGGTCACACGCCAGAGCGAGCCCCATCCCGCCGGCGAGGGCGTAACCACGTACCCGGGCGATGGAGGGCTTGCCGAGCTCCCAGAGGTCCTGGAACAGCGCCGCGAGAGCACCCCGAGCATCGTGCAGCTCGGCAGCGGAGGGGCCGCCGTCACCTCCCGTCCCGGCAGCCGGCGAGTTCGGGCCGATCAAGTCCGCGCCGGCTGAGAACGCTTGGGTGCCGGCGCCGGTGAGCACCACGACCCGGAGCGAGTCATCCCCCTTGATCTCGGCGAACCCAGCACGAAGGCCCGACAGCACGGACGCATTGAGAGCATTGCGCCGCTCCGGCCGGTTGATGGTGAGGCGGGCAACCGGTCCGCGGCGTTCGAGGATGACGTCATCTGGCACGGCGCGCACGCTACCGGCCGGTACGGTCCCGATGTGGTGCCGCCGAAGATTCCCGTTCCGAAGCAGGTCGCGATCGTCTCCTACCGTCTTGGTGGGACCGACGGCGTCTCCATCGAGGCCGCCAAGTGGGCACGGGCGTTCACCGAGCTCGGGGCTCAGGTCTGGACGGTGGCGGGAGCCGGCGAGCCCGACTTGTTGATCGACGGGCTCGCGGCCGACTCCCACGGCCCAGTGGCTTTCGATCGTCTCGGCGAGGCACTCGCCGGTGCCGAACTGGTCGTTGTCGAGAACTGCTGCTCCCTCCCCCTCAACCCCCGAGCTGGCCGTGCGCTGGCCTCCCTTTTGGCCGGCACCCCGGCCATCTTGCGCCACCACGATCTTGCGTGGCAGCGGCCGCAGTTCCGTGACGAGCCGCCCCCTCCGGACGACCCCGCCTGGTGGCACGTGACGATCAACGAGCGGTCCCGCCTGGAGCTGGCGGCTCGGGGGATCGAGGCGGTCACGTTCTACAACCGCTTCGATCCGCTCCCCCCGGCGGGCGATCGGCAGGCCACCCGAGGCGCGCTCGAGGTCGCCGACGGCGAGATCCTCGTGCTGCAGCCGACGAGAGCCATCCCTCGGAAGAACGTCGCCGGCGGCGTGCTGTTCGCCCGTGCCCTCGGCGCCACTTACTGGCTGCTCGGCCCGGCCGAGGACGGCTACGGCCCCGAGCTAGAACGCATCCTCGACCGGGCTCGCGCACAGATCCGTGTGCTGCGCGGGTTCGCTCCGGGCACCACGGTTCACGACGCCTACGCCGCCTGCGATGTCGTAGTGCTGCCCTCGACGTTCGAGGGTTTCGGTAACCCGAGCATCGAGTCAGCCCTGCATCGCCGCCCACTTGCCATCGGCGCCTACCCGGTCGCGAGCGAGCTGCGGCGGTTCGGCTTCTTCTGGTTCGACGCCACTGATCCGGCCGCAGCGGCGGCGACTGCGCGTTGGCTGGCCAACCCCGATCCCAAGCTGCTCGATCGCAACCAGCACGTGGCGACCGAACGGTTCTCGACACTCGATCTGCCGAAACAACTCTTGGATTTGGTTACCAGCCGGTAGACTGTTACGACTAATACCTCCGACCGGGACAGGAACCATGAGCGGCCTCCCCCACTCTCCCGCTGTGCCTCGCCGCCGTCTCACGGCAGCGCGCCGGCGCCGGCAGCTGATCGATGTGGCACTCGATTCGTTCGCCACGAACGGGTTCAACGCCACGACCATGGAGGACATCGCCACCTCGGCGGGAGTGACCAAGCCGCTCCTCTACCAGCACTTCACGTCGAAGCGGGCGCTGTACCTGGAGCTGATCGACGACGTCGCCGCCCGCCTCATCAGTGCTCTGGCCGCCGCCGCGACGGCGGAGTCGAAGACCCGCCGGCAGGTGGAAGCAGGTTTCGAGGCGTACTTCCGCTTCACTATCGAGAACCAGTCGGCTGTACGGATGTTGTTCGACGCGCCCCACGACGAGGAGTTCGCCAGGGGCCTGCGGACGATCGAGGACTCGATCGCCGAGTTCCTCACTCCGCTCTTCGACCTCGACATCGATGGTGACCACCGGTGCACGCTCGCGGCTGCCGTGGTCGGCATGACCGAGGGCGTGACGAGGGACTGGCTCCGGGTCCGCTCGGAACGGCACAGGGCGCTGGAGGAGGCACCGGAGGAAGCTCACGAGCTGGCGCAGCGACTGGCCGACTTCGCCTGGGGCGGGTTTCGATCGTTGGCCAAGGCTGGCAGTTCGTCATCCGCGGCTGGCCGGTAGCACCACGACCTGGCCCGCACCATCGTGGGGACAGTCAACGGAGGCGCCAGCTGGAATCTCCAGAGCGTCCCGCCGAACGTCTTCAACCTCAGTGGCGTCGCGACCGATGGAGGGGCGACCTGGGCCCTTCAGCGCTTGCCTGGCGCCTGAACGGGTGTCCGGAATCAGCGAATGTGCACGCCAGAGATGTTGCGGGCGATGATCAGCCGCTGGATCTCGGAGGTCCCTTCGAAGATCGTGTAGATCTTGGAGTCACGGTGCCAGCGCTCAACCGGGTAGTCACGGATATACCCGTAGCCGCCCATGATCTGGATCGCCTGCTCCGTGACCCACACTGCCGTCTCGCCGGCGAACAGCTTGGACATCGAGCCCTCGCCAGCCAGGTACGGCTTGCCGCTGCTGCCCATCCAGGCGGCGCGCTGGTAAAGCAGCCGAGCGGCATCGATCCGTGTCCTCATGTCGGCGAGCTTGAAGGCGATGCCCTGGTGCTGAATGATTGGCTGGCCGAAGGTCTTGCGCTCCTTGGCGTAGTCGAGCGAGAACTCGTAGGCGGCACGGGCGATGCCCACGGCTTGAGCGGCGACTGTTGGGCGGCTCGCCTCGAAGGTGGCCATCGCAGCCTGGCCCTTTGCGCTCTTGCCCTCGCGGGCCCGTGCCAACCGCTCGTCGAACTTCTCCTTGCCGCCGAGCAGGCAATGCCCCGGCACTTTGACGTCGGTCAGCACGACTTCGGCGGTGTGCGACGCCCGGATGCCCATCTTCTTGAACTTCTGGCCCATCGCGAGTCCCGGCGTGTTGGGCGGGACGATGAAGCTTGCCTGCCCTCGTGATCCCAACCCGGGATCGACACTGGCGACGACCACATGCAGATCGGCGATCCCACCATTGGTGATCCACGTCTTCGTCCCGTTGAGCGTCCAGGTATCGGAGGCCTCGTCGTAGACCGCCCTCGTCTTCAGCTGGCTCACATCCGAACCCGCATCGGGCTCCGACACGCAAAACGCCGCAAGCTTCAGGTCACCTGGGCTGCCAAAACACTGCGGTGCCCATTCGCCAACCTGCTCCGGCGTCCCGTTCGCCACGATGCCGGCGAGACCGAGCGTCGACCCGAAGATGGCCAGTGCAATCCCGGCGTCGCCCCACGCCATCTCCTCGTTCACAGCCGGGAGGAGTTGGCCGGTCTCGTCACCGAAGCAATTCGCCACGAAATCGAACGAGTAGATGCCGATCTTGGCCGCTTCTTCGATGATCGGCCAAGGCGTCTCTTCACGCTCGTCCCACTCATGAGCTGCAGGACGGATGACGTCCTCGGCGAACTCATGCACCCACTTGATCAGCTGCAGCTGGTCCTCGTTCAGCTCGAGCGAGAAATCACCCATCAAGTCACCTCGTCTCCTCCCACGGCACCATGCCGCGTACTGACCACGCCACCGGGTCATTGGACATACTGTCCGGACAGAGTGACCCGCTAGTAACCTACGCTACCGATAGTTTAGCAAGGTCGAGCGCGCAGGTCGCGCACCGCGGGCTCGCCAGCCCGGATCCAAAGCCGGCACAAACCGGGACGCGGTTCAGCCCGGTCGCTTCGACTGCGCGACCGGACGTGAACCGTTGTCCAGGGAGCCACGAGTCGGGCGCGAGTCAAGCCCGCGAGCTTGGCGCCCGACACTCAGGACCGACGCCGGTCTGAGCCGGCATCCAGGATGATCTCGGAGAACTACTCGGGGAACTAGATGTTGCGAACGTTCGCCGCCTGGAGGCCCTTTTGGCCCTCCTGGACGTCGAACTCGACCTCCTGTCCCTCCGTCAGAGTGCGGTATCCCTGCATCTGGATCGATGAATGATGGACGAAGACGTCAGCTCCGTCGGACTGAGAGATGAAGCCGTAGCCCTTCTCCGCGTTGAACCATTTGACTACTCCGGTCGCCACGGTGGCGATCCCCCTTGCACTCGTGATTACTTGGTACCGAGCCCCCAAGGTTGACGGGCTCGATATGGTGCCCGAGAACCGGGGAAACCTGCTCTCGCAAAGTCTCCCCCGTCTCGTCATCAGATCGAGCACGACAGCCGATTGCTCAAATCGAAACGCTAGCAGAGGTTGAATCCGGGATGACGGGAGAAATCTTGCGCCACCACTCCAGCCTCGCACCGATGGACGCGCGGGCGGGGCGACGCTGCGCCTTCTACGCTGCCCGGCAATGAGCCGCCCGAGGAACATAGCGGTCGTGATTCCTTGCCGTAACGAGCAGGAGACGGTGGCAGACGTCGTCAGCAGTTATTCGGAAGTTCTGCCCGGCGCCACCGTCTACGTGTTCGACAACGGGTCGACCGACGAGACCGCCTCGAGAGCCGCGGCCGCCGGAGCCATCGTTCGCAAGGTCTCCTTGCGCGGCAAGGGCAACGTCGTCCGCCGCATGTTCGCCGACGTCGAAGCTGACTGCTACCTGCTGGTCGACGGTGACGGGACCTACGATCCCAAGATGGCGCCCGAGATGGTCGAGCTCGTCGCGGCGGGCTACGACCTCGTGAACGCTGCCCGTGTGCCCGCGGGCGACAACGCCTTCCGGAGGGGCCACGCGTTCGGCAACCGGGTCCTCAGTGGTCTGCTCTCCCGCCTGTTCGGGCGGCGCATGGGTGATGTGCTGTCCGGTTACAAGGCCTGCTCGAGGCGACTCGTGAAGTCGTTCCCGATTCTCTCGGGGGGTTTTGAGATCGAGACCGAGCTCATGGTCCACGCACTCGAGCTCAACGTGAGCGCAATCGAGATCCGGGGCGACTACACCGAGAGACATCCGGAGTCCGAGAGCAAGCTCGGCACGTGGCGCGACGGCATGCGCATTCTGCGGGCCATCCTCGGGCTGGTACGCCAGAGCCGTCCGCTGGCGTTCTTCTGGGTCCTCGGCACCGTACTCGCCTTCACCGGGATCGCCCTCGGCATCCCGGTGGTGGTGACGTTCTTCCACACTCATCGTGTGCCGAGGCTGCCGACGGCTGTGCTCGTCACGGGGCTGGAGATCCTCGCTGCCCTGTCGTTCACCGCAGGACTGGTGCTGGACACCGTCACGAGAGGGAGAAGAGAGCAGCGCCTGTTGGCGTTCCTCGCCATCCCCGGCCCACTCGCCGACTCAGGCGGTGAAAGCGACACCGACGACAAGCCGGGCGCCTGAGCCTCAGCGCAGGACGCGCGTGCCCGACGGCGCATCCTCGACGCGATAGCCCAGCGCGACGATCTCGTCGCGCAGCCGGTCTGCCGCCGCCCAGTCCTTCGCAGCCCTCGCCTTGTCGCGGCGCCCAGCCAGGTCGAGCGCCTCCGCCTTGACCTCCGTCACGGTCGCCGCCTTCAACCCGACCGCCTCGAAGCACCCGAGCGCCGCGCGCCCGAGCCCGACGCCGGCCACCGCGTCGGAGCGGTCAAACGATGAGTTGGCCGCCTTCAACGCGTCGAACGCCACCGCCATCGCCAGGGGCGTGGACAGATCGTCGTCCATGTGCCGCCGGAACGCCACACTGATCTCGTCAGCCGGCACCGAGACCCCCGATGTGTCCACGCCCCCGGCCTCCTCCAGCCTCCGAGCCAGTGCGTCGATCCCACGCAGTGTGCGCTCGGCGGCGTCCAACCCACTGGTGGTCACCTCGACCGGCGCCCGGTAGTGGGCCTGCAGCACGACAAGCCGGTACGTCCGCGGGTCGTACTCGGTCGTGAGCGAGCTCAGGTCGACCACGTTGCCGATCGACTTCGACATCTTCTCCCCGCCTTGCATCACCATGCCGTTGTGCATCCAGTGACGGGCGAACTGCCGGCCGAGGGCGACGGCTTGGGCCCGTTCGTTCTCGTGGTGCGGGAACTTGAGGTCTTCCCCGCCTCCATGCAACGAGAAACCCTCCCCCAGCAGCTCCAACGCCATCACCACACACTCAGTGTGCCAACCCGGGCGGCCGGCCCCGAATCGCGTGTCCCAGGCGGGCTCGCCGGGCTTGGCCCTCTTCCACAAGGCGAAGTCGAACGGCGCCCGCTTCTCCTCGTTGACCGCCACGCGTGCTCCGGAGCGGAGCGAGTCCAGTGACTGTTGGGCAAGCAAGCCATAGCCCTCGACTTGGGCGACCTCGAGATAGACCCCGTCGGACGTCTCGTAGGCGACACCCCGACTGACAAGCTCTCCGATCATCTCGACCATCTGCTCGACGTAGTCCGTGGCATGCGGGACCACCTTCGGCCTGGCGACACCGAGGATGTCCATGGCATCCCACCACGCCGCCTCGTACTCGACGGCGACCTCGTGGGCCCCGCGACCCTCCGCGTTGGCGAGGTTGATGATCTTGTCGTCGATGTCGGTGACGTTCGAGACGTGTCGCACGTCGACACCCGTGGATTCGAGGTAGCGCCGCAACACGTCGTAGACGAGGGCGAACCGCCCGTGCCCGATGTGAGGCTGCCCGTACACGGTGGGACCGCAGACGTACAGGCCGATCCGCCCGGTCTCGAGACCCTCGAGGGGGGCCTTGGTACCCGTCGCCGTGTCGTGGAGCCGCAGCACGCCAGTACGGTACTAGGCCTATGGTCACCCCTCGTATCCCCGAACGGCCGTCAATCGACGGCCTCGAGGCGAAATGGTCGAGGCAGTGGGACGCGGACGGGACGTACCACTTCGACCGGACGAAGGAGCGGAGCGATGTCTTCTCGATCGACACGCCGCCACCGACTGTCTCCGGCTCCCTGCACACCGGCCACGTCTTCTCCTACTCCCAGACGGACATGATGGCCAGGTTCCAGCGCATGTCGGGGAAGGCCGTCTTCTACCCGATCGGCTGGGACGACAACGGTCTCGCGACCGAGCGCCGGGTGCAGAACTACTACGGCGTGCGCTGTGACCCGTCGCAACCGTTCGACCCGGGCTTCGAGCCGCCCGCCAAGCCTCCCGAGCCGGCCATCCCGATCTCCCGGCCCAATTTCGTGGAGTTGTGCCGCCGACTGACGGCCGAGGACGAGCGGATCTTCGAGGACACGCATCGCCGCCTCGGGCTCTCGTACGACTGGCGGCACCAGTACACGACGATCGGGGAGCGGGCACGGCGGACGTCCCAGGTCGCCTTTTTACGGATGCTCGAACGAGACGAGGCGTACCGGCACGAGGCGCCAACACTGTGGGACGTCGACTTCCGCACTGCCGTCGCCCAAGCCGAACTGGAGGATCGCGAGCAACATGGCGCATACCACCGGATCTCGTTCGCCCGGGCCGACGGCGACGGTCCGGCAGTCGAGATCGAGACGACCCGGCCCGAGCTCATACCAGCCTGCGTGGCGCTCGTCGCCCACCCGTCCGACGAGCGCTACCGCCCGCTGTTCGGCACCGAGGTCCTGACTCCGCTCTTCTCGGTCCGCGTGCCGGTGCTGGCGCACCACCTCGCCGAGCCCGACAAGGGCTCGGGAATCGCCATGATCTGCACCTTCGGCGACACGACCGACGTCACGTGGTGGCGGGAGCTGTCGCTTCCCACCCGTACCGTGCTCCAGCGGGACGGGCGCCTCGGGGAAGCTCCGTTCGGTGAGCCCGGATGGGAGTCCGAGCAGCCTGAGCGCGCCCGCAAGTACTACGCGGACCTGCAGGGAAAGAACGTGAAGCAGGCGCACCGGCGCATCGTCGAGCTGCTGGCCGAGTCGGGCGACCTGATCGGCGAGCCACGACCGGTGACGCACTTTGTCAAGTTCTACGAGCGGGGGGACCGTCCACTCGAGATCGTCTCCTCGCCGCAGTGGTACGTACGCACGATGGCGATGCGTGACCGGCTGATCGAGCTGGGCCGCGAGCTCGTCTGGCACCCCGAGTTCATGCGAGCGCGCTACGAGTCCTGGGTCGAGGGCTTGACTGGGGACTGGAACATCTCGAGGCAGCGTTTCTTCGGGGTCCCGTTCCCCGTCTGGTACCGCCTGGACGATGCAGGCGAGATCCGGGGGGACGAGTTGCTGCTCCCGGCCCACGATCGCCTCCCGGTCGACCCGTCGACCGACACGCCTTACGGTTTCACCGAGGCGCAGCGCGGCCAAACCGGAGGCTTCATCGGCGACCCCGACGTCATGGACACTTGGGCCACGTCGTCGCTCACGCCGCAGATCGCAGGCGGCTGGCTTGACGACCCGGACTTGTTCAGCCGGGTGTTCCCCACGGACATGCGACCGCAAGCACATGAGATCATCCGCACCTGGCTCTTCTCGACGATCGTGCGCTCCGAGCTCGAGCATCACCAGTTGCCCTGGCGTCACGCCGCCATCTCCGGTTGGATCCTCGACCCCGACCGGAAGAAGATGGCAAAGTCAAAGGGCAACGTCGTCGTGCCCACCGAGCCCATCGAGCGTCACGGCACCGACGCCGTCCGCTACTGGGCCGCGTCGGCCCGTCTCGGCGTGGATACCGCCTACGACGAGCAGCAGATGAAGGTCGGTCGGCGGCTGGCGATCAAGATCCTCAACGTCTCCCGCTTCGTCCTCACTCGCCTCGCTGAGGCAAGCGATGCAGTGGGCGCAGCTGGTGGGGTGACCGAACCGGTCGACGCCGCCATGTTGAGCTCGCTTGCCTCCGTCGTCGGTGAGGCAACCGAAGCGTTCGAACGCTTCGACCACGCTCGCGCCCTCGAGCTGACCGAGTCCTTCTTCTGGACCTACTGCGACGACTACGTCGAGCTTGTCAAGGCTCGCGCCTACGGGGAGGGAGCGACGGACATATCCGCCGCGTCGGCCCGAGCCGCCCTCGAGCTCTCACTCGGTGTGCTCCTGCGCTGCTTCGCGCCGTTCCTCCCTTACTCAACCGAGGAGACGTGGTCGTGGTGGCACACCGGCTCGATCCACCGGGCCTCGTGGCCCCTCGCGAGTGACCTGACGGGTGCCGTGGGCCCCGACGCCCGACCGGAGCTGGTCCAACTGGTCGGCGAGGTGCTCGCCTCGATCCGGCGGGCCAAGAGCGAGGCTCACCGATCCGTACGTGCCCCGGTCAGGTCCTGCACCGTGACCGGCCCGCCGGAGGCCGTCGGACTGCTGCAGTTGGCCGCGTCGGATCTGGCACAGGCTGGGACGATCCGCGAGTTGCACTTCGTCGTCGAGAGCGGCGCGACAGGCGTCATCGTGACGATCGAGCTCGACGACGATCCCTCTGCAGAGTGACGGCTGCCGGGCAGGCAGCCGGCCTAGCCGGTCTGGCCGCCGAGGTAGGCGTCCTGCAGGCCGGCACGCACCTCCTCAGGCGAGCCGGCGAGCCGGATCCTCCCGCCGACGAGAACCGCGGCTCCGGTGGCGACGCCGAGGGCCATCTCGGCGAACTGCTCCACGACCACGACGGTGACGCCGTCACGTGCGAGCCCTGCGATGAACCGGTAGAGCTCTTCGACGACCTTCGGGGCGAGCCCCATCGACAACTCGTCACAGACAAGGGCCCGCACACCTGGCCGCAGCGCCCGTGACAGCGCCAGCATCTGCCGCTCGCCACCCGACAGTGAGCCGGCCAGCTGGCGCCGGCGCGTCCCCAGCACCGGCCAGCGCTCGGCTGCCGCCTCCATCATGGCCTTGCGGTCCGAGCGGCCACGCCCAGCCCACAACGTCAGGTGCTCTTCCACTGTGAGGTTCGGAAAAACACCCCGACCCTCGGGGATGCAGCACATGCCGGCAGCGGTGAGGCGTTCAGGCCGAGGCCTGCGGACAGGATGCTGATCCACGACGAGCCTGCCCGCGTGCATGGCCAAGCGCCCGGACATGACTCGGAGCAGCGTGCTCTTGCCGGCGCCGTTGGGGCCGAGCAGGGCGCGCACCTCTCCCGGCCCGACGGCGAACTCGACATCGTGCAGGACCTCGATACCGCCGTAGCCCGCCCGGACGCCGTCGAGCGAGATCGCCATACCGGCCGCATGGGGGGAGGGCACCGCCGCAGCCGCCTCCGGGACAGACGCGACGCCACTCACGAGATCGCCATCTGACCGAGATAGGCTTCGCGGACTACGGGCTGCTGGCGCACGGCCTCAGGTAGGCCGTTCGCCAGCACCGAGCCGCGATCGAGCACGATCAGGCTGGAGCAGAGCCGCATCACGAGCTCGACGTCGTGTTCGACGAGCAGGACGGCCATGCCGTCAAGGGCGAGACCGAGCAGCACGTGGGCGAGGCGGTCACTCTCTTCGCCGTCCAGTCCGGATGCGGGCTCGTCCAGCAAGAGTATGGTCGGCCGCGAGGCCATGGCGCGGGCCACCTCGACCAATCGCGCCGTGCCCGTCGACAAGGTGTCGACCCGCTCGGACGCGAAATCGCCCAAACCGAGCCGCTCGAGCTGGGCGTCGACGGCAGCGTGAGCGTCGGATTCGAACAGGTGCCAACGGCGAGGGCGCAGACGGCTGCGACACGCCGCCTCAGCGGCCACGGCGACGTTCTCCCGGACCGTGAGCGACGAGAACAGCTCCAACCGCTGGAACGTGCGCCCGAGACCCAACCGTGCTCGCGTGGACGGCCAGGCATGCGTGACGTCGCGACCGTGGAGCAGTACCCGTCCGGAGCTTGGCTTCGTCAGACCGGTGACGACGTCGAACAGACTCGTCTTGCCGGCTCCGTTCGGCCCGATGAGGCCGGCGATCTGCCCGCGGTGTATCTGGATGTCCACCGACGAGAGCGCCACGAGCCCCCCGTAGGCCAAACCGACCGAGCGCAGCTCGAGAACGGGCACGTCCCCCGCCGATGTGCCCACGGCCGGTACCACCGGCGCCGACGAGTCAGACATCGGCATCTGCTACGACGGGTGCGGTCTGGGAGACTGGCGAGGCTGCAGGCGAGGGAGCCAACGGTCGGGTGCGAGCACCGCGTGAGCTCGAACCGGGGCGGACCCGCGCGATGAGATCACCGATGACGCCCTCAGGGTTGCGGCTGATGCCGATGGCCCCGAGGCCCGTCAGGAGGTAGAGCCACGAGTAGTTGTTGTTGACGAAATATGGGATCAGGTAGAAGGCGACGCCAGCGAGGAGCACGCCGCTCACCGAGCGCACACCCCACACGGTCACGAGCAGCAGCATGGAGAGACTGAGCAGCATCTGGTAGTCGTTCGGCTCGGCGATGAAGTTCACGCCTCCGAGCAACGCCCCACCGAGACCGGCAAGGGCGGCAGAGAGCACGAACACGGCCAGTTTGGTGCGAGCCACCCTCACGCCAGTGGTCGACGCAGCTGCGGAGCTGTCGTTCAGCGCCACGAGCCTGCGCCCGAAACGGCTGCGGCGCAGCGCCAGCACGCCCACCGCAGCCAGCGCGTACACCACCGTGAGCAACACGAGATACGCCCGGTCGGACACGAACCCGATACCGAACAACGGGGCTCGCCCGACGGTGAGATACCCCCCGATGCCTCCGAAATGCGAACTGGAGAAGAAGCCGGCGTCCATCGCCGCCGCGAAGGCAAGCGTTGCCAGCGCGAGGTACAGGCCCCGGAGCCGGAGAGCGGGCAGGGCGATCAGGCCACCTAAGGCTCCAGCAAGGACGATCGCCGCCAGCAGTCCGAGCGGCGAGTCGTCCCCGCCGGTCTTGGCCATGGCGAACGCGCCCAACCCGGCGAACGTCAGCTGGCAACAGGAGATCTGGCCGGCGTAGCCGGTCAGCGGTACGAGCGAGAGGGCGATGACGGCGAACCCGACGCCGTAGGACACGAGCAGGATCTCGTTGCCCGGCAGCAGCCGCGAGACGACCAGCACGACCGCGACGAGCGCTCCGGCTCCGGCCAGAGACGTGCGCAAGCTGGCCACTGGAAGGCGCACGGCCGGCACGCGCTCTGCGGTACGCAGCCGGTCCTGTGGGAGCGCGAGCAAGGCCAGGAACAGAAGGACCATCGGCATGGTCGATTGCAACCCCGCCCACTGCGGCCGGTAGCCAGTACCGAGGTTGACGGCGATCCCGAGGCCGATGGCGCCGAGGAACGTGAGCGGCAGGCTGCGCAACCTGCCGACGATGGCAGCGGCGTAGCCGTTCACGACGAGCAACGTCAGCCCGAGGATCGCCAGATCCCCGCTGCCGGAATCGACCCAAAGCACCCCCGCGAGCGCCGCCAGCGATGCCCCCAGCATCCAACCAGCGCGGGCGGCGGTGGCCGGGGAGATCCCGGACAGCGCCACCAGTTCTGGATCGTCGACGACGGCCCGCATCGCCATTCCGAGGCGGGTCTTGTGCAATAGGAACCAGATGGACCCTGCCACGACGACGGCGGCCGCCACCACCGCCAACTGGTCGTAGCTGATCCGCACCCCGAGCACGCCCACCGAGCTGAGTGGCCCGAAGAAGCCCGGCACGACACGGATCTCGTTCTGTCCCCAGAGGAACGACGCCGCGCCCACGAGCGCGAGTAGGAGCCCGATCGTGACGGTGATCGTGAGCAGTGTCGGTGCGCCCTGTAGACGCCGCATGAGGACCCGCTCGAGCAAGGCGCCGGTGGCGGGACCACCCACGAGCACGACGATGAGCAGCGACGGCACCGCCGGCCATCCCAGCGAGACGTGCAGCGCCCAGTACGCGAACGCTGCGACCATCCCGAGGGCTCCGTGGGCGAAGTTGAACACGCCCGAGGTGGCGTAGGTGACGACGAGGCCGCTGGCGGCGACGAAGTAGATCGCCCCGGCCACCACGCCGAGAACGACGAATTCAAGAAACTCGTGCACGTCAGCTCAGGACGGGCCCCGCCCGAACATCATGGGAGCTTCGGGTCGTAGATGTAGCTGCCTGAGCACATGAACCCGGAGGATGGCGTCACCCGCTGCCATTGACCATTGACCACCCGAGCGATGAGGAAGCAGTCGGGCGGGGTCTTCGACGCGGGGTCGTCCGGTGCGAGCAGACCGCCGGCGTCGAAGCTGTGGATCGCGCGGAGTGCAGTCAGCAGGCTGGCGCGATCCGGGTCTGGCCCAGCCTTGTCGAGGGCCTCGACGAGCAGCATCGCCGACGCCCAGCCGAAGACCGAGTAGATATCCGGTGTATAGCCGGAGTGAGCCACGTTGATCCAGTGGTCGAACAGCTTCACCTCCGGGACCGAATTCGCGTCCTGACCCAGGTAGAGCGACTCGTGCAGGTTGACCAGTACCGTACCGGCAGCCGGGGCCCCGGTCTTGGCCACGAAGCTCCCGTCGTATGCCGAACCGGAGTTCACGATCACCTCGGGATGGAAGCCCTGCAGCTGCATCGCGTCGACGAACGCCGCGATCGCCCCGACGTCGGCTTGGTCGAGCAGGACGAGCTGCACGCCCTCCTGCTGCATCTTGATGACGTCGGCTGCGAACTGGGTCTGGCCCGGCGTGTAGCTCTCGACAACCGAGATGTGGAAGCCCTCCTGCTCCAAGACGTACTCCTCGCCGGCCCATGAATTCTGCACCGTCGTGACGTCGCCGACGAGGGCCCCGACATGCCCGATCGCCCCGGGGTAATGCTGCTTCAGCCACAAGAGCGGACCGGTGCCCCAGCCGTTCTGGATCGGCTGCGGGCTGAACGTGTTGGGGAGCTTCGTCACCACCGGGTCCAGTGAGTTGGAGATGTTCGCGATCGTGGGTGGGATCACAGCGCCGCCACAACTGTCCCAGATCGAGAACGAGCCGACGAACGCCAGAACGCTCGGTAGGAGAGCGAGCGTCTCGGACTTGTTGTTCGTGCAGAACAGCTCGTCGTCGCGGTCGTCCACGACGAGCTTGCGGCCGTCCACACCTCCCGCCGAGTTGATGTAGTCGAAGTACGCCTGCACACCCACCTGCGCCCCGAGGAAGAGCCCGGGAACGATCCCGCCGGTCGTTGAGACGTTGCCGACGGTGATCGTCTTGGCCGTGACGCCGGGCGTCGGGCCCGACGGCGTCGTGCTCGTCGGTCCCGAGGATGTCGGAGTGCTCGAGATCGGCACGCTGGACGACGTGCTCGTCGACCCAGATACGCCTCCCCCGCATGCCGCGGCCAGGCAGAGCAGGGCGGCAGCCACGATCCCGATGCCCGTGATAGGTCCCCTCTTCGCCACGGCCTCGCTCCCCCTCTGGTGCGTTCGCCCGCCCGCTGCGAGACCCTGCGGCCGGCGTGACGGGCGATGCAAGAATGAAACACGTTCTCGTTTTGCGGCATGGTACGCCAGCCGGTGTCCGCACGCCAGGGACCGGCCAGAGAGCGTCACGTTCAATGCAGGTCTGAGAACTCCAGGGCCCGGGGGAGCCGGGGCAACAGGACTGTCATGACCAGCTTGACGTTCGAGAACCGGACCACGACGACCGCGCCTTGGTAGGGGCCTGGCAGCGGTGCCCACCCCCTCGACACGCGGTCAACGGCGAAACTGCCCTTGAACGCCACGAGACACGTAGCTTCGTGCTCGACAGCCGTGAGCGCAGGCGGGATGGTGCGCGAAGCATGCGGTGTCGACTCGATGTCTTTCACCAGGGCGCTCGCCTGCAACGACCGCACTCCGGCGAACACGGCTACATATCCGACGGCGGACCGGGCCTCCGGCAACGCCCGGAAGCAAGCGCTGTCGCGAGTACCGAGCGTGTTGCGCGCCGACGTGCAGCCGGCCAAGGACACCGCGCTCATCGCCAGCGCCAGGGCGACGCCGGCCGCAACCACCCACGGTCGACGCCGAGGGGCGCCGCCCGATGTCGCGAGCGCTCTCATGCCGGAGCCGCCTGGTTGGCGATTCCCTCGTCAGATCCCGGGGCGGCTTCCAGTCCGAACTCCCCCGTCGACGTGCCTGCGGCCCGGCGCCCACGGTCCGCACGACGATCCCGGACCGCCAAGATCGCCCACGAGAGCCACCCGAACGGCAAGAAACCCCAAAAGCTGATGATCCGGTACAAGATCACGGCTGCCACCGTCGTCGCCTGCGCACCACCGTAGGCCACGAGGGCGACCGTCAGGCTGCCCTCGACGACTCCGAGGCCGCCGGGAGTGATCGGCAGGTTCGACGCGAGCTGGCCGGCGCCGTAGGCCAAGAGGAGCCCTCGCCACGGGATCCCCGAGCCGACGGCTGTGTACCCGAGCGCCAGACATCCGCAGTCAAGCACCCAGTTCATGACGGACCACGCCATGGCCGGCCCTAAATCCCGCCAGGTCAGGTGGACCTGGCCGAGATGTGCGGTGACTCGGTTCACCAAGTCCTCCGCATCGAGCCGTGGGAAACCGGTGGCACGCTTGACAGCCCTCAGGATCATCGTCACCCCGACCGCGACCAACCGGCGCTGAGCGAATACACCCATGGCGAGAAGCGTGACGATGAGGACCGTGACCGTGACCCAGACGAGGTCCAGGGCTGCCCCTTCGCGCTCGGCCAGGAGCACACCGGTACCGGCGAGCAACGTCAGGCCGAGGGCCGAGCACAGCAGCGTGGCGAACAGGGCCCACACGGCGATCGATTCACCTGCCCCGGCACGCCGGTACTGCCGGAACGCGTACACGCTCGCGACGGCGGGACCTGCCGGCAGCGAGCTTGCGATCGCCGCCGCGGCCACGGTGACGCCGAGCAGCCGGCCCGGGGGCATGTGGACGGACCCGGCGTGCAAGAGGTAGGCCGACATCCTCGAGAATGCCAGCAGCGACACGAACTCCGCCGCCACGGCGAGCAGCACCCAGCCGACATTGAGCCGGCTCAGCTCCGAGCTCACGCCGATGAGCTCGCCTCGTTGGCCGCCGACCGCGTAGAGCGCCGCGGCCCCGAGCGCCAAGCCGATCACATAGCGAGCCCAGACGGCGAAGCGCTTGCGCCGGGGTACGGCTTCAGATTCAGACAGCGACACCTCGGCCCGCCACCTTGCCCCGGCTAGCTGCCCCGCGAGTCAGAGCTGGAGTGACTTGATCTCGAGGAACTCCTCGAGCCCGAAGCGCCCAAGCTCGCGCCCGTGGCCCGACTGCTTGAAGCCTCCGAACGGGGCCAGCGGGTTGAAGCTGCCACCGTTGATGTCGACCTGCCCGGTCCGGATCCGGCGGGCGACCTGCTTGGCTCGCTCGGGATCTCCGGCCCAGACGGCTCCGGCCAGCCCGTAGGCGGAGTCGTTGGCGATCGCGATGGCCTCGTCCTCGGTGTCGTACGGCAGGATGGACAGGACCGGGCCGAAGATCTCTTCCTGGGCGATCGTCATGTCACTCGTGACTTCGCTGAACACTGTCGGGCGCACGTAGAAACCGGTGTCCAGGCCCTCAGGCGGCTCTGCGCCGCCGGTGAGCAGCTTCGCACCCTCGTCGATCCCCTTCTGGATGTACGAGCGGACCCGGTCTCGCTGGACGGCCGAGACGAGGGGCCCGATCCTCGTCCCCTCGGCGAACGGGTTGCCCGGCGTCGTGGATTCCGCTTCGCGAATGGCGATCTCCTCGACCTCGGCGAGGCGGCTCCGGGGGACGACCATCCGGGTCAGCGCGCTGCAGGTCTGACCCGAGTTCAAGAAGCACATCGTGACCCCCGTGGCAACCGCCTTCGGCAGATCTGCGTCTTCGAGGATCACGTTGGCAGACTTACCGCCGAGCTCCAAAGCAACTCGCTTGACCGTCTGTGAGGCGACCTCGCTCACGCGGCGGCCGGCGCGTGTCGATCCCGTGAACGACACCATGTCGACACCGGGGTGGGCAGCGATCGCCTCGCCCACGACGGGACCCGGGCCCGAGACGAGGTTGAACACGCCCGGAGGCAGGCCAACGTCGTGGATGACGTCGGCGAGCAGGAAAGCACTGAGCGGCGCTACGTGGCTCGGCTTGAGCACGATGGTGCACCCAGCGGCAAGTGCCGGCGCCACCTTGGCTGCGATCTGGTGCAGCGGGTAGTTCCACGGCGTGATCGCTCCGACGACGCCCACCGGCTCCCGGACGACGAGCGAATTGCCGACCCGCTCCTCCCAGGTGATCTGCTCAGCGAGGTCGGCCATCGACTGGAACGTGCTGATCGGCAGCCCAGCCTGGATGAGCATCGAGAGACTCAGCGGCATGCCGACCTCGCGCGCGATCAACTCGCCGATCTCGCCCATCCGGGCTCCGAGCGCTTCGGCGATGCGTGACGTGGATTTCGTCCGCTCCGAGACCGAGACTTGCGACCACTCGTCGAACGCGGCGCGAGCCGCCCGCACCGCTGCGTCGACGTCGGCGGCTGTCCCGAGTGGCACCGTGCCGATCACTTCTTCGGTCGCCGAGTCGATCACCTCGACCGTCTCGGTGCTACCGGGCGCGACCCACGCGCCGTCGATGTAGAGCTTGTCGCGGACGTCCATGCGCCTCTCCTCCTCGTGCAACCGATCGGACGAGCCTACCCGTGCCCTCCCTGGGGCGTCCCGGCGACCACGGGCGGCTGCAGGCCGGGCACGCCTGCGCCAGCGGCCGTCGAGGCCGCCACAGGTGTGCCCGAGGCCGACGCCACACCGGACTTCGTGGCTCCCGGACCGTCGGTCACTGCGAACATCGTAGAAAAGAAACCCCCGAAGTCAGCGGTGAACGTGCCCCCGTTGACGGTGGTCGTCGATTTCTGCCCGACGATCTCCATCTCTGTCACGCGTCCCGACGAGTCGGTCCGGGTGACTTTCACCGACACGAGCGTGCCGACCGACGGGAACACCTTCTCCACTGCGGCGACCGGGACCGAATTCGGCCAGGTGTGCACCGGGTTGCACCCGAGGGTGCCTCGTCCGCCGATGCACACCGCATCGCCGACATCGCGTACCGCGTCGAAGATCGACTGGCCGTTCCAGTAGCTGAGCGCCTCGGTGTAGCCGCCGCTCGAGGCTTCGTACTCCGTCGGGGCAGGTATTCCGTCCTGCATCAGGTACTGGCCGGAGGTGTCACGGGTGGCGAAGGTGGTGAGGGGGGTTTCGTACTTGATCCCCGCCGAGTAGTACTCGCAGATGTCGTCACAGATATCGGCGTAGCCGTACCAACCGCCCGAAGCTATTTCGTAGAGCACGTAGCTGCGGGAAGCGACCGCTTGAGCCTCGAGCTCCTGGAAACCCCACGGCTCCGCCTGCGGAGCACCGGTGGTCCCGCCGTAGGTGCCCCACCCTGCGGGCGACTCCCCAGGCGTGACGTCGGAGACGTACTGCTCGAGGGCAATGAGGTTGAGTGTCCGCTCGAGGTGCTCGTCGCCAGTGTTCGCTCCGTAGTAGTCGTAGCCCTCGAGGCGGCCCCGGTACGTCACGTCCTGCCCGTCACCCCGGCAGAGCGTGAGCAGGTCGCTCCTCGGGGCGCTGGCTTGGAGCGAGGCCGGTACGGCGACGGGATCGTGGAGGTTCGTCTCGAGCACCTTCCAACTCGTCGACGTGCAGGTAGAGGCCGACTCGAGCGTCCAGATCCCGGTCAAAGCGCCGGGCTTCCCCTGTTCGAACACCCGAGCTGCCTGGCCTGCTCCGATTGTCGCCACCGTCTTGCCATCCTCGCCCATGAAGGTGAACGCCGATGGCGACGTGACCGTCATGGGATCGTTGTCGTTCTCCTCGATCACCACCTTCACGATCTCACCGTCGGTCTTCGAGCTGAGCGTGGCCGTTGTGACCGGGTGGGACGTGTCCGAGTAGTAGTGGACCAGGATCTGGTGGTAGGTCCAGTGCAACTGAGCGGCGTCTCCGAACGCCCCCCACTGACCCATCCCGTACCCGGGGCCGAACCCGTGGCCCACGAAGGTCACATTGGTAGACGGGAACGGAGGCGACGACTGCGGCGAGTGCGAGGAGTTCTGGGACGCGCCAAGCGAGGCTCCGGCAGCTCCGGCGCCCGTGGCACTCGCCACAGTGGCAACGAGACCGGCCGCCACCAGCCTGATGGCGAAACGGGCACGCGGAAACGCGGAGGAGGCCGAGGGCCTGCAATCCGTCCTGGCAGGCCTGTGACTCCTGTGCTTGATGATGCAGATGGTAGCCCTGTGGCAGCGACTCGACCAGAGGAGAGCCGGAGCCGCGCTCCCACCCGGTAGCGGGCACCGCGTGCGACTGGTGCGGGTGCGCCTATCCGACCGTGACGAGGGCTGACTCCACCGCCGAGGCGAAGGCGTGCCGAGCAGCCTCGAGGGTGAACCCGGACGCTCGCTCACGTCCGCGATCGACCAGTACCTCGCGAAGGGCAGCGTCGGAGAGGACTCGTTGGGCAGCGGTGGCCACGACGATCGGCTCCTTCGACGCCAGGACGATCCCGGCGTCGAGGACTGTCCCCGGCACGGCCGTGGCCCCGTAGGCCACGACCGGCACGCCGTGGTGCATCGCCTCGATCAGCGGCACGCAGAAACCCTCGTGGTCCGAGCAGCAGACCAGCACGTCGGCCGCCTGGTAGTAAGCCGCGAGCTCGGACGACGTCACCGAACCGGCGATATTCACCGAGCCGGCGATCCCGAGGTCCTCGGTGAATCGCCGTACAGCGAGCGCGTACGGCGCGCAACTCGGCCGGCCGATGAGATGCAGCCGAGCGTCAGGGTCGAAGTGGCGCAGGAACGAGGCGAACGCCTTGACCACGTCGTGGTGCGCCTTGTGTGGCAACAGCTGGCCGACGAACAGCCAGTCAGATCCGCCGGCATCCTTCGCCGCGGCCAGCTCCTCAGCCAGGACGGCATCCGGGGGACGGTCCATCGGGGAGGTGTCCATCATGAGCGCTGACACGATGCTGGTCGGACAACCCCAGGCGTCGAGCTCGGTGGCGTTGTACGCCGAGTCGGCGATGCCCACGCGGCAGGCAGGCGCGAGCTCGGCGAGTTGCTGGCGGCCGAGGCGCACTTCTCCGCCGAGGGACGGCATCCAGTGCTCGACGAGCTCGGCCGGGGTGATGTTGTGGTAGTTGAGGATCTTCGGACCCGGATGGCCGATCACGACCTCGGCGGCGGGGCTGCCGATGGATCCCTGGTAGCAGACCCACTGCCCGCCCCCCGCCTCGCGGGGCAGCTCAGCCAGGGGGCGCACCCGCCCGTCGAGTCCGGGCCCCCAGTTACCGGCGAATATCTCGGACACGAAACCCATCGACCGCAGCACGCGCTGGGCCTCCAGCGTGTGATAGCTCACCGCGTCCCGCTCGACGATCGAGGGGATGACCTGGTCGATGCGAACCGGATTCGCCGTCATGGCGGACTCACGACCGCCGGGCGGCGACGGCGTACGCACCGCGGGAGCCACCGGCGTCCTGCCCGCCTTCAGCGGAGCCGAGTGAACCTGCTGGACCGCCCGGGGCGCCCGGGTCGATAACGGTGATCTCGCAAAAGCCGAATCGAGCCAGCAGATGACACCACGTCACGGGGTGCAGCGGTCGCCTCGAGACGAGATCCGCGCTGATCAGATCGACCGCGTCCGCTGCCGAAGGATGGACGCTCACGAGTACGACGATCCCGTCGCGGCGCAGCCGTGTCGAGGCGAGATGGATCAGCGCACGCGCGCTGCCCGGGCTCACCTGCTCGGTGGCTCCGGAGACGACGAGGCCCCCGAGGGACCGCCGATCTTGGGACCCAAGGCGCTCGAGCGCCCCGGCTCTCGCCACGGTGTCCGAGCCCGCAGCAGCTGCTGGGTCCGCCCCGGCGGCTTCATGGCCCGCCTCGATCAAGCGCTGGACGAACTCACCGTCTCCGCACTCGACGTGGAGTACGAGTCCGCCGGGACAACGCTCGAGCCGCTCGATGACCCAGCGCTCGAGGTCGCTCGCCCGGTCGGCATCGGCGCCGCGACTGTCGGCGCCTCCGTTGCGCCCGGCGCCCGGGCGCGGCGAGCGCGCCAACTCCCACGAGCCGGAGGGACCGGGAGCACCCGGAGCCGACGGCAGCACACGTCCGCGAGGCGAGACCCGATCGAGCCGACCCGAGCGCCCGCCCGACGTCGCCACCCGCCGTGCATGGTCGGCAGCGACATGACCCTGCGTCGCCAGTAGCTCGGCCACGCGACCTGCCTGGTCGATCGACCGGCGTTCGATCGAGCGCAGCCGGGGCCCTGCCACCCGCTTCGCCGTGCCCAAGCTCCTTCGCGACACGACCTTGCCTGCTCGAGCCGAACGCCGAGCGACACCCGAGGCGACACTGCGGAGGGCTCTTGGTCCGGCGGGCTCAATCACCCTGCCGCCGTCGCTCGACCCTGCCGTGCCGCCGCTGCCCCGGTAGAGCTGCGGCTCGGTGAGCGCGCCGCTCTCGACCTCGCGAGCCAGTGCGCCGACATCCCGGGCGATCTCCTCCCAACGCCGGTCAAGCTCTTCGGCCTCGCCTGGCGGCGACTCGTTGACACGGAGGCGTCCGGCCTCCTGGAGGATCTCGCTGAGCGCGACGACGACGTCAGCCTCAGGTCCCACGGACACTCACAGACCGTACTGCTGCGGCTTCAAATTCACCGAGAACGGGATCGCGACACTCCCGGTGGCCCGCCCCGGGTTCACGACCTCGAACGTCGCAGCCGGCTCTTGGCGCGCGTACACGGTGCCTGCCCCAGTGTCTTGGACACGCAAATTCACCGTGTACCGGCCGTCCAGCAAGGGCAGGTCGGCGAATTGGAATGACACCGTGGACAGCCCGGTTTCCAGGTCGTAGCGGTCACCGACCATCGCGCTGTCGCAATCGAACACCAGGCCGCCGTGCTCGGTGAAGACCGAACACCCGAAGGCCACGTTCGGGACGCGGGACTTCACCTTGAGGTCGAGCACGATGTTGAAGCCCTCACCGGGAAACACATGTTGGCGTTCAGGAACACCCGGCAGCTCGATCCGGCAGGCGGTGATGGCAACCCGGCGCTCCGTCACCACCGGAATCGGCCCAGTGGGGCGCCTGTCGGGCGCGGCGACCTGAGCCGTAGCCGGTGCCGCGTCCTCACCGACTGATGTGTGCTCAGCGGCGGTGGCCTCTCCGGTCTCGATCAGGCGGTCCCGGAACGCCCGGATGGCCTCGCCCGGGGGGGCCACGGAGATCACGTTCCCAGCGTCGATCACCGCCACTCGATTGCAGATCTGGCGCATGACGTCGGCGGCATGGGACACGACGACGATCGTCCGGCCTTCGGTCTGGAACTGGTGGATACGGTCCATGCACTTCTGCTGGAAGTGCTCGTCGCCGACAGCGAGGACCTCGTCGACGAGGAGGATGTCCGGGTTGACGTTGACGGCCACGGCGAAGCCCAGCCGAACGTACATGCCGGACGAGTAGAAGCGCACCTGGTTGTCGATGAAGTCCTCGAGCTCGGCGAACGCCACGATGGCGTCGAAGCTCCGCTCGATCTCCTTGCGCGACAGCCCGAGCAGCGATGCATTCAGGAAGATGTTGTCCCGGCCCGACATCTCCGGCTGGAAGCCGGCGCCGAGCTCGAGCATGGCAGCGAGCTGCCCGCGCAGCAGGATCTGTCCGGAGGTCGGTTGCAGGATGCCGGCGATGCACTTGAGCAATGTCGACTTGCCGGATCCGTTGCGGCCGAGGATGCCGAGTGTCTCGCCCGGGTTGACCTCGAGATCAACATTGTTGAGCGCCCAGAACTCCTCGTAGGGCACCCGGCCGGCATGGACCACGCGCTCCTTCAAGGAGGTGTATTTCTCCTTGTAGAGGCGGAAGCGTTTGGAGACGTGCTGCACCTCGATGGCGGTGCTCATCGCGTAGTCACAGCTCCTCGGCGAAGTTGCCTTCGACACGGCCGAAGATGACCATGGCGATCAGCAACAGGACGATGGAGACGACGAATACGGCGGCCAGCCCTGCCCAGTAAGGCGCCGCACCCCACGTCGGCAGCACCTGGTACGGGACGGTCGTGGAGATCGAGGACACGATCTTGCCGGCCGGCGGGACGACGTTGCCGAAGAGGCACCGTTGGAAGGCCACGACGATCCACATGAGCGGGTTCGCCTCGTAGATCCACCGGAACCAGGGGTGGTCGTGGAGTTCGTGCGTGAGGTTGGAGAAGGCGTACACGATGGGCGGGCTGAAGAAGAGCGCCACGAGGAGCACCTCGACGAGGTGTTGCACGTCCCGGAGGTAGACGTTGACGGCGGACAGGAAGATCGCCAGGGCGGCGGCCAGGAGAATGTCGCAGACGAGGGCGAACAGCAGCAGTGGTACGTAGCCGAACGCCGGGAGGACCTGGAACCCGGCAAGAAACGCCACAAGGATGCACGTCTGGAAGAAGAAGTAGCAGATGGCTGTCCCCACCTGGGCGAGGGCCAGGACCTCGCGGGGGAATGCCACCTTCTTCACGATCCCGGCGTGAGCCACGAGCACGCCGGACGAGGAGAGCAGCGAGTTGTTGAACAGGTTCCAGGGCAGCAGGCCGGCGAACAGGAACAGGGCGAAGTCCGGCGTCGGGTTGTGGAGGAAGTACTTGAAGACGACGTAATAGATCATGAGGATCAGCGCCGGGTTGAGGAACGACCACAAGAACCCCAGCACGCTGTTCTTGTAACGGACCTTCAGTTCCTTGCGAACCAGGAAACCCAACAGCTCGCGCGACGACCAAATCTCGACGAGGCGCTGCCGGAGGCTGACTCGAGCCGACACCACGCGCTGCGGGAGCGCACCTCGGTCGCGAGGCGAGGACGAGTCGTAAGCGAGCCGCGAACCCCCCATGAGCTGTTCGCCTACCCAGCGGCCGGTTCCTCGGCCCATTGTTGTCTCGATCCTCCTGGATACCCTGGCGCGGAGGTCGCGACCAGCGGGTGGACGCGATCCTACCGGGGGTGTGCTCTCTAGTACCCGCATGGCCCGGCGGGAGCCCGGCTCATCCCTCACCAGACAGTGCTCGCCGGTAGGCTCGTGAGGACGAGCAGGCTTGTGCCACAACCAGATCGCAGCCTGCTCGAAGAGTCATCCTACCGACTCAACCCAAGGAGAGGAACGCCGTGGCCTCGGTCGCCCGCAAAGGATGGCATCGAGTCAAGTCGAGCCTGGCCGATGAAGTCATCGCGCGAACCGAGCAGCTCCAAAGTGCTCGAGAGAAGGAGATACTGCGCCAGTTGAGCGACGTGTTCAGCGAGCTCGCCCGGCTGTCCACCGACGTCGGGGCGGTCTGGCGGGCCGTCGAGGAAGTGAGCACCCGGCTCGACGCCCAGGCCACCGACATTGCCACGCTCGTCGACGCCGTGAACGCCCAGATCGACATCGAGTACCAGTCAACCGAGATCCTCGGCCGCTTGCTGCAGTCGACCCGGGCGCGGCTCGAGGTCCTCGAACAAGCCTCGCCGAGCGCCCCGTGAGCCGACACCCGCCCGGCCCGCCCCTCCTCCCGATCGCTCACCCGGAGGCCTGAGGCGGCAATGGGCCAAGGACTGCGAGACGGCCCGGTCGTAGTGGATCTCCGGGCCCTTCAGGCGCCGGCATGGCGCGGCACGGAGGTGAGCAGCTACCTGCGCGACTTCGCCGTGGCGCTCGGGCGACACCGGCCCGATCTCGTGAGCCGCTACCTGCTGGCGCCGGACTCACCTCATCCGACGGACATGGGGGAACTGCTCTCGACGGGAAAGGTTGCCCTCCACGGCACGCCCGGAGCCATCCCGGCGAGCGCCCGCGTGTACCACAGCCTGTCGGTCTTCGAGCTCGACGATCCGATCGGCGCGGTCTGGCCGGCCGCAGTCGAGCACCTCGGGCTGTCGTTCTCGGCGACAGTGTGCGACCTCGCGCCACTCAAGAACCCGGATCTCTACCTGCCCGACCCTCGGCAGCGGCGCCGCTACCGAGCGCGCTGCCAAGTACTGCGCTTTGCCGACGCGCTCCTCGCCGTGTCGGAGGCCACACAAGCGGATCTCATTGATCTGGTCGGCGTGGATCCGGGCGCCGTGACAGTGGTGGGTACGGGCAGCCCTGGGGGCTCAGCGGAGCCGGACCTGTGGCGGACCGGCACCGGCATCGGCATCGGCATCGGCATCGGCATCGGCACCGGCACCGGCACCGGCACCGGCACGAAGGAATCCTGGCAGGATGTCGTGGATCGAGCGGCGACGGTATTCGAGGGGCTCGCCTCCCGCCATCGTAGAGCTTGGCGACGGGCTCCTCGCCTGGCATTCGTCTCACCGTTCCCACCGGTCGCGTCCGGCATCGCGAGCTACAGCTTGCGGCTCCTCGAGGCCACCACCAATCGGCTTGCGGAGATCGCACCAGAGGCCGTCCTGGACTGCTTTGCCGACGGCCTCGAGCGCGCAGCGCCAAGTGTCGCTCCGCTCGTCGCCTGCCCGGACCTGCCAGGGGACGGGGGGTGGTTCGACGCCCGGAGCTTCCCCTCCGTGGACCGCGCCATCGGAGGCTATGACCGGATCGTCGACGTCCTCGGCAACAGCGAGTACCACTGCGGGGCACTCGCCGCCCTGCGGGACCGCCGCGGCGTAGTCATGGCACATGAGGTCCGTCTCACCAGCCTCATGCGATTGTCAGCCAACGCCCGCGGCGCCATGCCCGGTGGCCTCACGGCGGCGATCAGGCGCGCCTACGGGGACGCTGTGCCGAGCCTGCCCGGAGACCAGGACTCAGTCTCCGACGCGGATCTGGAGCGGCTCGGTTACCTATTGCTGCGGGACGTTGCTATCGACGCCGATCAGGTTCTGCTGTCATCGGAGGCGGCGCGACGGCTGGCGGCGGCCGACGTCGGTCCCGAGCTCTCGTCCCGCCTCAGCGTGCTGCCGTTCGCCATGGCGCTCGAGGACGCCGAGCTGGCCGCGATCAACGCCACCCGGGCGTCGCTCGGTCGCCGCGTTGCGAGCGATTGCCCACTGATCGTGTCGTTCGGGATCGTCGACCCCGTGAAGTTGCCACGAGTCCTCGTGGAGGCGGCTGCCGCCATGTCCGATCGGCGTGAGGTCCACCTCGCGCTCGTGGGGCCGATCAGCAGCAAGCTCGCCACCGAGCTGACCGAGTTGGTGGATGAGCTCGAGATCGCGGGACGTGTCACGCTCACGGGACACGTCGATCGCTCGGCATACCTCGAGTACCTCGGAATGGCGACGGTGGCGGTACAGCTGCGGGCGGGCTTTGGAGGTGAGGCGTCCGCTGCTGTCGGCGACTGCCTGGCCGCAGGGGTCCCGACGATCGTGTCGAACGTCGGCTGGTTGGGCGAGCTGCCCGACGCCGTCGTCGTGAAACTCGACCGCACTTCCCCGGCCTCGGCGAAAGCCGAGCTGGGCGACAAGCTGTTGTCGCTCCTCGATCACCCTGAGACTATGACCAAGCTGTCGACGAGCGCGGCCGCCTACGCGGCGGAGCACACCTTCGCCCGCACGGCGGCGGCACTGCTGGACGCGCTGGATCTCGCGGTCGCGGCTCGGAAGTAGCGCACGCCGCCCGCCGGCGCCACCAAAGCGACTTCAGGTGGCTCGGCGGATCGCTCCCCGAAGCTCGGTCCAAGTCAGCCGGACCAGGTGGGCGACCGAGCGAGTGGCCGGGCGTCGCTCGGCGGCGGCGAGCACCCGCGTCGCCCCCCGGCGGATCGAGAGCGACACCGCCGGGCGGGGAGCTCCGGGAGCCAGCCTTCGTCCGCCCCGGACATCGTTTGTCTTGCGCAGTGGACCCAGATCAGGCACGCCAGCCCCCGGAGCCGGCAGCCACTGCCACTGCGACACCCGGGTGGTACGGCCGTTACCGGGAATCGGGAGCAGGCCGCGCCGGCCGAGTGACTCTCGCTCGGCCGCGGCCCTGGCTCGCACCATGCTCGTGACATGCGCCGCTGTCGCGTCCGCACCGTCTCCCCATCCCTCGAGAGGTGTGCCACCCAGCTCGCTCGATCCCGCCGGAGGAGCGGAATCCACCGTCGACACCCGATCCCCGAGCGGTCCGAGCAGTGCGGCCAACTCGGCGCGCAGCGACTCGTCGCCAACCTCGATCCGGGTGACGGCCGTCCACAGCTCGATGGCGGCTCGACCGCCCGGGCCACCGGGAAGGTCATCGGGATCATTCAGTCTCAAGGTGACGTCCCGACCCCGCAGCGCCCGCGCCATCGCCATGAGCGCGGCAGCCCGCTCGGCCCGACCGGCACCGTGGCGCACCGGTAGCCCGGGCTCGATCTGCACCACCGACGCGTCAGCACGCCGGGCCAGGAAACCAACCTCGATGGCCGAGGGCACGCCCGCCGCGGCCAGGTACCGGTGAGAGGCGGCCAAGGGGTCGAGCGACACGATCTCGACTTCGTGCCCTTCGCTGCGGAGCCGGAGCACCTTGGACAGCAACGCGTCCCGGTGACCGCCGTCCGGCGGGGGAACGGAACCGACGACGAGAACCTTCACCAGATCGCCTCCAAGGACGCCTCCATGGCGTCGAGCACGCGCGGCCAGGTGTAGTTCGCCAACACGTACTCGCGTCCCCGCTCGGCGAACTCGGAGGCGAGCTTGGGCGCCTCTGCCACGAAGCGCAGGCACTCGCCCAGTTCGAGCTCGTCCCGGTACAGCAGCCCACCGCCAGAACGCTCGCAGTGCCAGGTGACCACCTCGCTCGCTCCGTTCGCCACGACGACCGTGCGAGCGAGCCAGGCCTCCATGACGGTCCGGGAGAAGCTCTCGTTGGCGCTTGGCTGCAGACACGCCGCCGCCGCCGCGAACGCGTTCGGCACCTCGGCCTGATCGAGGTACCCGAGATCGATGACCCGGCCGTCCAGCCCCGTGGGTATCTCCGGGTCACCGACGCCAAACGTGACGAGATCGAGGGGCAGCCGGTGGCGGAGGACGGCTGCACCGAACCCGTGAAGCACCTGCTGCCAGCCTTTCCCGCCCTCCCGCCTGCCGCCGTACAGCACGAACGGTCGCTCCAGGTCGTGCCGCTCTCGAAACCCTTCAGGGTCATACGCCGGCGGCTCAGTCACGGCGCAGCCGACAACTGGGTGCTCGGCCGGAAGCGGCGCCAACTTGTGGGCGACCTGGTGCTCCGGCTCGCTGAGGAACCACACCGCCCTCGCACCAGCCAGCGCCGCCCGCACCGATGCCAGGCGGGCATACGGCTCATCGTGCAGACACGGCATCAACACGGTCCGCTCCGGCGCGATTCCTGCGCAGTACAACGTCGACCAGAACAGGTACGGAGCAAAGACGATGGCGTCGTACTCACGCGCCGAGGCTGCCAGGTACAGGTACAGCTCAGGTACCCGGAACCTGCCGTTCACCCAGGCGAGGTCTTCGGGCTCGTCAAGCTCATCGCCACCCATGAGGCGCTCCTGAAGCCGCGCCCACAACGCCAGGTCACGTCCGGGAACGGTCTCGAACCGCCGGATCGTGAGATCTCCGTCGACCTCGACCCCGGGAGCGAACTCGTTTGCCCAGGTGTAGTGGTCCCGGGCGCAGGTCGTGAGGATGTCGACTCGGTGGCCGCGTGCCGCCAGGCCTGCCGCCGCCTCCCGCGTGGCACTCTCAGCACCACCGACCACGCCCGGGCCATAGCGTGTCGTCACGAACGCGAGCCGTCTTCCCGACTGACTTTCGACTGGCAAGTCGTGATCCTCCACAGGTCTGCGGCGCGTATTCGCGTCAGGCTCGCTGACCACGATGCTACGCCAGCGTTCTCCCTCCCACCGCGAGGCAACGATGATGGTTAGGCTGCGCGCCGGTGAGCAGTCGGCTGCCCGGGGACCACCGAGAGCGTAGAATCAGCCTGGCGTGCGTTGCCCGTCGTGGCGTGGCTCGGTGGTCTCTCGTCGCGGTGCTGATCGCCGCCGGCACCCTCACGGTGGCTGGTGTCGCCTCAGCCAGGTCGCGGGGCACAGCGGTCGGACCCCAGGCGGGGGCGCACAGGCACTCCAAGCTCGGGGCCGGTTTCGCGGGACCGATGTGGACGGCCGACATCGGGTCGAGCGTGCAGTTCAGCTCCCCGACGTTCGCCACGATCGAGGGCGTGCGCGCCGTGGTCGCCGCATCGCTCTCGGGCGACGTCTACGCCCTGAACGCGATCACCGGCAAGGAGTTGAGCCACTTCCCGGTGCAGGCGATCGTCAAGGCGGGTCACCCGGGGACAGCGATCGACTCGAGCCCGACCGTCGCTTACCTGGACGGCCCGAGCCAGCCACCGACGATCATCGTCGGCACGGGATCGAAATCGGTGTCCAACCAGAATGGGGGCGCCGTCGCCATCTGGGCGGGCGGTGCTGACGTCGGCAAGGTCCGCTGGGTCGTCAACACCCTGCCGCTGCACCAGAGCGGCGTGAACTCGCCGTACGACGACGAGGTGTTCGCCACACCGGCTGTCGGGGACATCCAGGGCACCGGCGAGCAGGATGTCGTCTTCGGTGGGTTCGACCACCGGATCTACGCGGTCACACCGAATGGCCACAACGTGTCAGGCTTCCCGATCGTCCGAGACGACGCCACCTGGGCATCAGCGATTCTCGTGGACTCGTCCCACGCCGGGCGCGACGACATCATCGTGGGGACCTCGGCATCAGGCGGCTTCGTGGGCTCCAACGGCAAGCCGTGCGACGGCGGTTGGGTGCTCGACTACCGCTACTCCACCGCCGCCAGAGGCCCGAAGCTCATCTGGGGCCAGTGCGTGCGCCAGTCCGTATGGTCGAGCGCCGCCATCGGCGTGATCAACACGACGAACCGGCCAGCCATTGTGGTTGGGGAGTCGTTCGACGCCGAGCACCCTGCGGCCCTCCCGTACTCCAACCTCATCTACGCCTTCTACGCCGACAACGGGAGCCCGGTGCCCGGTTGGCCGGTCATTGCGAAGCATCCCTCCGGTACGTACGGAGCGACGTTCGGCTCGCCCGTCATCGGGCAAGTGACGCCCGGTGGGCCACCGGTGATCATCTCGTCCTCGTGCGCGGCGTGCCTTAAGGGCCCGGGCATCGTGAGCGAATGGAACGGGGCGGGACACCTGCTGTGGACGAAGGACTTCAGCACGCACTACGAAGCGCTGGCTTCCCCGGCGGTGGTGAACCTGACGGGGAGCGGCGACAACGACGTGCTCGTGGGCGGCTCGTCAGGTGTGTACATGCTGGACGCAGCCAACGGAGACCCGATCAGCTCGATCGGCACGGCGCCCCTTCAGGACGGATGCCGGGTCTTCGACACTCCCGCCTTCTCGCCGGTGTCCGGTGCGGGCGCACCGGCGAGCAACTGGGAGCTGGCGTTCGACTGCCAGCGACCCAACGCCCCCGCGACCCTCGTCGCCTATGGGCTCCCGGTGGCGCCGGACCAATCGCCCGCCAACGGGCAATGGCGCGCGAATGAGTTACACAACGGAGTCCCCGATCCGCCGTCCGGCGTCCGAACCAGCTGCTCGGCGCCCGCCACGGTCGACGGCTACCGGGTCATTCGAGCTGACGGCGCGGTGCTCCCGTTCGGATCGCTGACGCAGTGCGGCGGCCTGTCCACCGAGTCGCTTCCCGGGACGGTCATCGGCGCCGCCAGCACGTCTGATGGCGGTGGGTACTGGTTGGCGATGAGCGACGGCAAGGTGTACTCGTTCGGCAACGCCGTCTGGCGCGGGGACGCGCTCACGGCACGATGGGTGGGGCCATCGGTGCCGCCGGGCGCGCCGACGGTGGGTTTTGCTGCGGCCAGCAACGGGGACGGATACTACCTACTCGACGGTGAAGGGCACGTGTACGGGTTCGGTTCCGGCGCGCCCTACGCCGGGAGCGCGATCCGGTACACGGGCAACCCCGTCGGGATCCTGACGAACCCTGCCGGAGCGGGCTACTGGGTCGTCACGTCCACGGGGGACGTCCAATCGTTTGGCGGGGTGCCGAAGTTCACAGCCCTGTCGGACGTCACTGCGGTCGTCTCCGCTGCCTCCACCCCCGACGGCAAGGGGTTGTGGCTCTTGTCGTCCAACGGCACGATTCACACGGTCGGCAGCGCTGTCTCGTTCGGCTCGCCGCGCGGCACTCCGCTGACGCCAATGGTGAGCTTGCTTGCCGCGCCGGGAGGCACCGGGTACTGGATGGTGGAGTCGAACGGCACCGTCGACGCCTTCCCATTCCCGCCGGGGCTCAAGAACTACGGATCGGCGACCGGACAGCCCGAGCCGATCGTGGCCATCACGGCGCCCTGAGGCTCCCACTTGACGGCTCCGGCCTGAGAGTTCCCGCAGGCGGTCGCTCGGCCGGCTCGAGACGACGATGACCGAGACCGTCAGGAGCTGACCCTCAGCGTGGAGCGATCGATCACCCGGTCGATGAATCCGTAGGCGAGCGCCTCTTGGGCTGTGAACCAGCGATCCCGGTCTGAGTCCGCCTCGATGCGCTCGATCGGCTGGCCGGTGTGGAACGCGATCCGCTCGGCCATCATCCGCTTCAGGTAGATGATCTGCTCCGCCTGGATGGCGATGTCGGCCGCCTGGCCCTGCATCTGGCCGGAGGGCTGGTGCATGAGGATACGGCTGTGAGGTAGTGCGTACCGCTTGCCGAGAGCTCCTGCACACAGGAGGAACTGCCCCATCGACGCAGCCAGTCCGAGGCAGATCGTCGATACGTCGCAGCGCACGTACTGCATCGTGTCGTAGATGGCGAGCCCGTCGGTGACAGAGCCACCGGGCGAATTCACGTACAAGAAGATGTCCCGCTCGGTGTCCTCGGCCTCGAGCAGTAAGAGCTGGGCGCAGATGAGGTTGGCCGATGTCTGGTCGACTTGGGTGCCGAGAAAGACGATCCGCTCCTTGAGCAGCTGACGGTAGATGTCGCTCGCCGGGTCGCCGAGCGACGCGGTCGCCGCCAACTCTCGGGCACCCGTCGGACCCGCCGACCCTTGCCAACCAGCCACGGCTGGCGTTCCGAACCCTGTGTAGTGCGGGGTTGTTGCCATCGATCCTCCTCGTGAACCTGTGCCCGGAGGTTACCTCCGGCAGTTGGAGCCTGGTCCGCATCTGGTGACTCACCTGGCGCGGCCTCTGACGCCCGCCTGCGCACCGGCCCGCGATTACGCTCGTCCTGGCAGACGCTATGGCTCCTGCGGGCGTGGCGAAATTGGCAGACGCGCCAGGTTTAGGTCCTGGTCCCTCCGGGGGTGGAGGTTCGAATCCTCTCGCCCGCACAAGCAAGTCCCCTCTCACCCACGATTCGACGTGGGGGAGTCCGTCGTCGCATACGCTGAGGACGTACGGCGTGAAGCAGCTTCCGTCAGACGGACGACCGACGACCGGGGGAGTCTTGAGCGCGAGCAAACTCTTCGCGATCAGTGATCTGCACGTTGGCTACTCCGAGAATCGGGCTGTCGTCGAAGGTCTGCGGCCAGAGTCCGACGACGATTGGCTGATCGTGGCTGGGGACGTAGGAGCGGTGTTCGACGACGTCCGGTGGGCCCTGACCTTGCTGAGCCGTCGCTTTTCCAAAGTGGTGTGGACACCGGGGAATCATGAGCTCTGGACGCTGCCGGCGGACCCCGTTCAGCTTCGCGGTGAACAGCGGTACCGCGGTCTCGTGGAGATGTGCCGCGAATTGCGGGTCCTGACCCCGGAGGACGACTACGCCGTATGGGAAGGGTGCGGCGGGCCGGTCACGATCGCTCCGCTGTTCGTGCTGTACGACTATTCCTTCAGGGTTGCCGGAACCTCGAAGCAGGAGTCGCTGCAGCGAGCTTTCGACGTCGGAGTGGTTTGCGCAGATGAGAAGTCGCTCTTTCCGGACCCGTATCCGAGCCGCGAGGCGTGGTGCTGGGCGAGGGTCGAGTTGAGTGAGAAGCGCCTCGCCGCCTGCGACCCAGACCTCGGAACCGTGCTTGTGAATCATTTCCCTTTGGTTCGCGAGCGGACCGCCATCTTGCGCCATCCGGAGTTTGCCCAGTGGTGCGGTACGGAGAGGACGGCCGACTGGCACATTCGGTTCCGCGCTGCCGTCGTCGTCTTCGGTCATTTGCACATCCCGGGTACCACCTGGAACCACGGCGTCCGCTTTGAAGAGGTTTCACTCGGATACCCCCGCAGTTGGGGACCTCGAACCGCGTGCCGTCGCGTACTCCAACCCGTGTTCGCCGATCCGGATCCGGCGAGGTGATCAGTAGAAGCCGATCAGGTCACGTTGCCGTCCGATCGTCCCCGCAGTGAGCGATCGGAGCTGTGCCGGCCGAGGCGGTCAGCCGCCGACGAGCTCCCGGATGTAGCCGGTGTCGGCCGCCACGAACGATGCCAAGATCCGTGTCGCCCACCTGATGAACGGATCGCGGTCTGGAGCGTCGGACTCCGCAGCCAGGGCCGAAGTCCAGGCGAGATGATGGTCGAGGAACTCGAACTGTGCGCGCCGGTAGGAACGGCGCAGCCGATCGGATGACACCGCGGCCTCTCTGAACGTGAGGTACTGCATGTAGTCGCATTCGCTCACGAGGTGATCGGGCAGCAGGCCGGCGTCCGACGCCGTGAGCCCGAAGTACTCGTAGGCCCTGCGGATGTCGTCGACCGCACGCTCGCGGTCGCCGCCGTAGGCGCCTCCGAGCACCCTCCCGCCAAGTCCCGCGAAGGCCTCTTCGTACGACTGCTGGTCGATGTCTGCGGGAAGCTCAGCATGCGGGACGTCGAACGTGTACGGGAGCCCCCCCGCCGCGATTGCCAGCTCTTTTGCCCACCTGCCGTCACGCGCCCGCTCGAAGTGGTCGACGTCGGGTGCCGTGAAGATCCGGCCGAGCGACTGATAGACGGCGCTTCGCGCCGTCGTCTCGTTCTCCTCGACCTCTACGGGCCCGCCGGCGTCGTCAGCCGCAAGCGCGAGACCGCTCAACGAGTAAACAAACACGAGGCCTCCAGTCAGGTGGGTTTCGTCGTGAGAGCGACCGGCACGGCATTGCCGTCGAGCTCACCCGGATCAACGGTGAACGGGCCGAACAGGCTCTGCCACTTGTAGGCGATGAGGGTGTCGAGGATCTCCGACGTCCCTCCTTGGCGGACGGTGTCCAGCTCCTGCTTCAACGTCGCGAGCGCCGCATGCACGTTCGGCCCGAAGAGCGACTCGAGGTAGGCGGGCGGGATGCGCGGCGTCTCGTAGTCGATCGTCATGTCCTCGTGCAGGCGGTACGGGGACAGCGGCGGGACGTAGAAGATGTTCGGCCCTGTCCCGTACTCGGCGTGCAGAGGCAGCGCGACCCGCCATTCGTGCACGAGCCGGTGGATGGGACCCTCCTGATCCTCGAGCATACCGACGAACGCGAGACGCCCAGGGCACTGCCGGGCACAGGCGGGTGCCACGCCTCGCTCGAGGCGCGGGAAGCAGAAGATGCAGTGCTGGGCAACGTTGCGGGCGTAGTTGAAGTAGATCTTCTTGTAAGGGCAGGCCTCCATGCAGAAGCGGAACCCCATGCACATGTCCTCGTCCCGTAAGACGATGCCGTCCTCCCGGCGCTTGTACATCGAGCCGTTGGGGCACGCTTCGGCGCAGACCGGCCTCGTGCAGTGGTTGCACAGACGTGGCAGGTAGAAGTAGAAGGAGTTCGGCCACTCTCCACCGCCTTGGTCCTCGTCCCAGTTCATACCCCAACTGGTCGCACCGTTCTCCTCTGGGCGGAGGTGGACGGAACTGCCCTTTCCCCCGTAGAAGACCTCCTGGTAGTTGAAGTCCCAGCCGCCGCCGAAGTCTGCCCGTGTCGGCTGGTGGCCGGGCAGCGGCTTGCCACCGCGCTCAACGCCGCCCCCCATCGTCTCCCAGTCCTTCGGCGTCCCGGAGCCGGGTTGGGTGTTCACCGTCATCCACCATTGGTGCTTCTCACCCTCCTCCCGTGTCCACAGGACCTTGCAGGCGACAGAGCACGTCTGACACCCCATGCACTTGTTGAGGTCGAAGACCATGGCTACCTGGCCGCGGGATCCTTCCTCGGGTCGAAGCACACTCGTCATCGGTACCCTCCTCGGATCAATCGGGAAGCTCGACGGGGACCCACGCTGCTGTCACGGCTGCGAGCCCAGCGCGCTCTTCGTTCGTGCCGTTCCACACGACGACACCGAGTTTGCGAGCTGGCTCGAGCAGTGACAAAGGGCCATTGAACACGACTGACCACCGACCGCCGGAGAGCGCCGAGACGACACCCACGCTCGTCGCGCCGGTCACAGCGACGGGGCGGAACACCCCCGGTCCAGACGCCTCCACCACTTGCGCGGCCGAATTGGTGGATCGCCAGTACCACAGGGTCACGGGATGCCCGTCGGCGCCGATGGTGTGCGCCGGTGCATCGGTGTCGGCCGGGAAGAACACCGCCGCAGCATCCCCGAACTCGCCCTCCTCGGCTGCGGGATCCTCCCACTCGAGCCGGACGTGGAACCTCCCGTCGTCGCATGTCGCAGCCACGCGCACCTCCTGGACTGTGCCGTAGGCCCGGTCCGCCCACGTCGTCCTGATGTAGGCGTTCGGTTGCGCCTCGAGCGGCACCGGTGTCAACGAGAGCTGCGCAGGCTGTGCCGCGGCCCACTCCGTCGCCGGCAAGTCCTTGGCGTCGCTCGCCGTCCTCACCGCGTGGATCGTCATCGCGTCGCCTCCACCTTCTCGAAGTTGCAGGGCACCGCCCGGTCCGACGGGATCGGCTGCCACTCGGCGGGTGTGTATTGGATGTGCCCGTAGCCGCCAGCGAACCCGATCCACTTGACCATTCCGGCCTCGAGCTCGTTGGCGCCCTTCCAATCGCGGTACTGGTGGCCGTCCCAGCCGTTGTAGGAGATGACCTGTCCGGGTTTCACCCCCGGCGAGACCTTCGCCCGGACGCACATGGACGCGATGTCGTTCCACACTCGCACGAGGTCGTCGTCGGCTACGCCCCGCTCGGCCGCGTCCTCGACGGACACCTCGACGAGCGGCTCACCGCGATGCGTCTGGAGCATCACCGGGTTGAGCTGGTTCATGGAGTGGATGCTCCATCGGTTGTGTCCGGAGGTCATCCGGAGCGGGTGATCTCCCCCCGCCTTCGGGTTCGGCTTGTGCACGGGGAGTGCCTCGCTCGCCTCGAGCCACCAGGGATGGTCGATGTAGAACTGCGCCCGGCGGGCGTAGGTCGGGAACGGCTGCCCGAACTCGAGGTGGCTGCGGAACGGGACGTGGGTCCGGCTCGTCTCGAAGGGCGACGCCTGCGCCAGCGCCATGGGGCTCATACCCCAACCCGTGAAACGGACCTGGCCGTCCTCGCGCAGCGTCTTGATGGTGGTGCCGTCCGGAAGCGTCTCGGCGTAGGCGCAGTCCCGGACGATCTCGTCGGCGAGCTTCTCCTCGTCGGCGAGATAGCCGTTCATCGTGTAGCGGTCCCACAGCGTCGCCGGGATGAAGCGGTTGTGTCGGGCGTTGCGGTACTCCTCGATTCCGCGGGCTGCAGCGCGCTCCGTCATGGCCCGGAGGATGACCTGGAAGATCTGCCACTCGGACTTAGCCTCTCCGGCCGGGTCGGCCGCACGATCGGAGAACGTGAGGTGCATCACGTGCGGTGTGGGAATGTGGAACCCGACCTTCTCGTAGTGCTGGGCGGCCGGCAGCACGATGTCGGAGTGGAGCCCGGTGAAGTTGAGCCGGAAGTCGATCGAGACGATCAGGTCGAACTTCGGCCACAGCTCATCGATGAGCGCTGTCTTGCCGCCGCGGGTGCGCCGCAACATGTTGCCGCCGCACTCGATCAGCACCTTCGGCGGCGTGTCCGGCCTGGGACTGTCGACACCCGCCCACCAGCCCTTCTCGAGGGCTTCGCTCACGTACTCGTCGAACGTCCGAGGCAGCGAGTCGTCGCCCCAGCCGGGCGTGTTCCAACGGTCCCGGTACCCCGCCTGCCAGTACCACCACAAGGCCATCGGCGATGCGGTCGCCGAGCCCTCGGCTTCGTCGTTGCTCAGCTGCGAGGCCTCGATCATCAGGCGGTTCAACTCGCGAACCGCGAGCTCGTCCGACATAGTCGGGTCCTCGGCTTTGAGCGACTGGATCATCGAGTCGCGCATCTCCAGGATGGCCTCGGTGCCCTCGATGCCCGGCACCGGCTTGGCGGTCGCAAGTCCCTGGCCGTCGAACATGCCGGCGCTCCATGAACGGATGCCGGTGCCGGCCTTGCCCCAGTTGCCGGTGACGGCGAGCAGCAGGCACATCGCCCGCTCGATCAGGTCGCCGTGGTAGTACTTGCACGAATTCCAGCCGAGCATGATGTTCGTCCGCCGCGCGGCGGCCTTCCGGGCGAGCATCCGCACGACGTCCGGGTGGACACCGGTGACGGGCTGCTGGTGATCGGGCGTGTAGTTGGCGTCGAGGTGCCGACGGAGCGCCTGCATGACAGGCTCCACTTCGACCGTTGAACCATCGGCGAGGGTGACCGCGTACGTGCCCTCGAGCGCCACAGGGCACCCATCGAGCAGGAGATGGCCCCGGTCGGCCTTGACGAGCCCGCGCTCCGGGTCCCAGTGGTACAGCTGGTCCTCACGCCCGGACGCGCCCTCCACGTCGGTCTCCCGGAGATACCGGCGGGTATCGGTTCGCATCAGCATCGGCAGGTCCGTCTGCTCGCGGATGAACGTCCGGTCCTCCAGGCCCTCGTCGAGGATCACCTGGACCATCGCGAGCCCGAGCGCCGCGTCCGCAGCGGGCTCCACCGGGACGTGGTAGTCGGCGTGTATGTGCGAGGCGTTGAGGTCCGGGGAGATTGAGACGATTTCCGCCCCGTGGTAACGCGCCTCGAGCATGAAGTGGTACAGCGGGATGCGCGTGAACGCAGGGTTCATGTGCCAGACGAGGATCAGCTCCGAGTGGAACCAGTCATCGGCCGACGACACAGGACAGAACTTGCCGAACGTCTCGTGCAGCCCGATGGAGAAGTCGTTGAACGACCCGTGTAGATCGAGGATCCGGCCGCCGATCGTGTTGAAGAAGCGATAGGTCGGTACGACAGTCGCGATCTCGGGCGTGCCTTCGTGGACGATCGTCTCAGGACCACCGGTCTCGATCGCGTCGAGCATCGCGTCAGCGATCGTCGTCGCCGCCTCGTCCCAGCTGATGCGCTCCCATTTGCCGCTCCCCCGCTCGCCGACACGGCGGATCGGGTGCAGCAGGCGGTCCCCGTCATAGAGCTGCTGACTCCACGACGCCCCCTTGTTGCAGCCCATCGGGTTGAAGTCCGGCACACCGTCCTCAACGACGGCGTGGCGAGCGGCGGCCTCCTCCCGGACGACCCTGCCGTCTCTGACGAAGACCCGGTACAGACAGTTGCCCGGGTAGCAGTCGACGCAATGGGTCCCCCAAGCGACGCGGTCCCAGGTCCACCTTGCGCGGTAAGAATCCTCGCCTGAGCGGAACTTCTCCAGCGATCGAGCGGCGATCGGCATCGACCCTCCCCCCAACTCCGACATATTTCTCGTTACCCTAGCGAGTAATTCCCTGTTTGACAAGAGCCTCGTGCTTCTCCCCCCGCGAGCGCGTCAGCCAGTGACATCTGGGCAAGAGCGTCTACAGCCGCATCCCGCCCGGCCAGCCACACGGCGTGGACCGCGCAGAACGGGCCGTCGCCGTCATGGCGCCGCCGGGAGTCGAGGATGCAGTTCGGCGTCGTGAGCGGGCCTCCGAGCGCTCCGACGATCTCGAGGATCGAGATCTGCTCGGGTGAGCGAGCGAGCTTGCACCCGCCTGACCGACCACGCGTGCTGGCTATGAGCCCGGCCCGGGCTAGCGCGCTCACGACCCCGGGGATGTTGCCGGCCGACACGCCCGAGCGAGCCGCCAGCTCGGCCGCGGTGAGGAGCTTGTCAGGCTGATCGGCGAGTGTGAGGAGGACGCGGATCCCGTACTGCGTTCGCCGGGCCAAGGTGAGTCTCATCGTCGAATCTCAGTAGGATTTGCTCGCCGTGATTACTATGTCTAAATGAAGCTCGTGTCGAGCTCTGCTTCTGCTCCTCCAGGACACCTCGCCCTCTACCGACCGCAGCAGACCTTGCTCACGATCGACGAGCGCCGGGAGATCGTGGAAGTCTTCTTCCTCTCGCACCCTGGATCCGGGCGCCACGGCCTTGGGCTCGGCCGGGCGGTCGCGGACTTCGTCGAGTGGGAGGCGTCGAGTGGGCGGCTCGACGAGGCAAGCGGCTCGCCGTGGTGGCGCGCCGTGAACGAGTCGTTCGTGCTCGACCTTCGGGCAGCGCTCGCCGCCTCCGATCCCGCCGGGGTACGCCCGGAGGCGTCGGCGGCATGGGCCGCCTACACGACAGCCACCCACGACCTGCAACAGGCCCACTGGACCGCGCACCAGGTGTCGTTGACGAGCGCGGTGGAAGCCGCCGCGCCCCTCCTCGAGCGCGAACCGGTGGAGGAGCGGGCGTTCGCCGGCATCGTGCTCGCCCTCGTCGCCCGAGCGGCTGCGGAGAACTCGCCGACGGACACGACCGACCTCGCCCGGTCCACTCGCCGCCTCTACCCGCCCTACTACCCGATCTCGCCGCCACAGCTCCAACAGCTCACGTCGAGGCTGGGCCGGGCAGGGGTCAACGCCGCCGGTCACGACGGCACCAGGTAGATCATCCCGTTCGGGTCCGACGAGGCGACCACGCCCGTCGCGAGGCGCCCGTCTGCGAGCCAGCGGAGGGGCATGTCCGCGCCGACACACAGCGACGGGCCGGCGACAGTCACCATCGCCGACTCGACGAGTTCCCACAGCGTGGAGAGCGGTGTCCCCGTCCGGGGATCGGCCGGCACCACGTGCGCGTTGGTGACCGGGATGCCCACGGACTCGTCGATGTACCAGCTGGGGTGCGATGCGAAGATTGGACCCGTCTCCGGGAGGCCGAAGACGGTCAGCGCAGGACACTCGAGCGTCCTTCCCACGCGTCGCCGGTGCTCGGAGTCGAACGGTCCGCCGACCGTCAGCACCGATGCGCCCAAGTTTCCACGAAGTGCCTTCACTTCGCGCTTTGCCTCGTGCGTCCACGCCAGCGCGTCTGCGAGATCCGCGTACAACCAGGACGCTGACTCTCGCCGTGCGGATTCGAGCGAGCCGGGACCGGGCTCGGTCACGACCAGCGAGAGCCCGGCAAGGAGTGGCACAACGACGCCGTAGATCCCCTGCCAGGTCGAGAGCGGGAGGGCGGTGACGAAGGCACCTCCCCCGGCGGCCTGCAGCCCGAGGAAGGAACCAAGCGATATGCCGCCCGCGACGAGCGAGCGCTGGGAGAGCCACACCGTGCCGGTTGCTCCCGGTACTGCGACCGCAGCCCGGGTCAGCGCGCCGCCGCCGTTCAGTTGCTCGCCTCCGCCTCCGCCTCCGCCGTTGCCGGCCGCGTCGCTCGGCGCCGGCCGTTCAGCGCCGGCACCTCCGACCCGGACCGGCACCCCGGCAGCGAGACCCACGAGGAGCTCTACGGCCCCCTCCTCCGATGTCGCCGCCCCGAGATCGACCCGGCCCCGCTCGCGGGCTGCGCCGGTCCGGGAGATCACCTCTGCCGACAGGGCACGCCAGGTCCAGCGCGACGCTCCGCAGACAAGCGCCACCGAGTCAGGAGTCCGCCTCGCCCACCGTGCGACCGTCAGCTCGTCGACGCGAAATGGCGGCACGCCGACGACACGGGGAACGCCCGCGGGCCAGTACCAAGACGGCGTGATCGCTATCGTCTTCGCCACGGGCTGGTACCCCCTTGGACGTCCGTCACAACAAGCCACCTGACGGCAGCGACACAGTCAGCAACACCGCCACCAGCGCGACGGCGATGTCGGCTCTCAGCAGCACGTCCATCCGCCGGATCGCACGGCGCGTCCGTTGGCGGGCGGCCGCCAGCTCCGCGCCGGAGAGACTCGCGTCGTGACGCAGGTGCAACGCCGGGTGGGCGAGCCACGCCATCGTCATGACACCGAGGGCGAGCAAGGCCCAGCAAGCGGCACAAGCCCAGGCAGTGCGACCGTAGGCGGACGAGAGCGTGAAGCGTGACCGGGGTAGCACCAGAGCCGACGCCCCACCGGCCACAGCCAACGACGCGAGCGCGATCCACCGGTACCGCCGCCCCATTCTCTGGCACACGACGTTCACTTGCCCGGGAGGGAGGTAGCGCTGCACGGGACGCCAAACGAGCTCCATCGCCACACTGCCCCCGAGGTAGAGAGCCCAGGCCAGCATGAAGGCGAAGCCGAGGACGACGCGCATCAAAGAAGCCCCCCGCCGTAAGCCAAGGACGCCCCGAGCAGCACGATGAACACCGCGATGACGAGATCGACCCTGGTAATGAGCGACACCCGGTTTGCCGCCGCCCGCATGACCTCGAGCCGCTCGGCCACGCCAGCTCCTCCTGCGGGGGCGCTCGCCCGTCGAGCGAGCCGCGGCCGCAGGACGAACGTGATGATGGCGCCGTTCACCACGAGCACGGCCCACAGGACGATCATGCCGAGGAGGGTTTGCCCGTAGCTGGTGGTGAGGAACTTCATGCCGCGCAAGCTGTCCTGATCCGACAAGGAGAAGAACAGGAGCAGCCCGCTGATCGGGAACAGCGCCAGCGCTCCCCACACCAGGACCAGGAAGCGGTCGGCGGAGCGTTGGCCGATGACTTGCGCTTGGGAGGGGGGAACGTAGGACTGGGCCGGCCGGAGTACGAATTCCATGGCAACCGACCCTCCCACGTACACGGCGACGGCGAGGAGATGGAGGTACGAGGCGAAGATCTGCATAGCGCTCGAGGTCATCGTGCGGCCTCCGTGGGATCGGGCTCTCCGGGATGCCAGACGGGGAAGTGGGCGTCGATCGCCGGCGTGATCGGATAGGCGCCGCCGTCAGTTGCGTAGAACTGTCGGTAGTAAGCGGGATCGGCGTGGTGGACCTGAGCCGAGAACTTGGCGCGGACCGGGCTCACGTACGCCGGGCAGCAGCCGTATCGATCGACGATGTACTCGACCGTGCGGATCGCCGCCGCCTCGGTGCGGTCGGAGATGTACGAACGCGGGTTCTCGAGGAGCTCCCGACGGGTCGCCTCATTGAAAGGGCCGGCAGCCCCGTCGCCCCGGCTGAGCGGGGCACCGGGCTGGTAGCGGAGCTCCTTCACATACCCGATCGCGTCGGCCGCCGTCGGGAACCGGGGGGACGGGACGACGACCGGCTCCAGGATCCCAGGGAGGCCGAGGCAAGTGACGGTGCGGGAGGGGTTACGGGTGGGATCCCGCTCGAGGAAGGCAAAACCTAAGCCGCTCGCGACCTCCGGGTAGGCGCCGAGGAGGAGGTCATCGGCGTACGAGCCGACCGGCCAAGCCCCGAGCCCGAGCGCCTCGGCAGCGAGGCGCACGTTCTGGACGACGCAGCCGACCTGTCCGGCGTGGAGGAGCACGGCGAGCTCGTCGAACACTGGGATCGGGAAGCCGGCTTCGAGAAACCCCGGCCCGATGAACTCTTCGCACCCCGCCGGCTTCTCCGCGTCCATCAGGTAGAAGCCTGACCACTCATACGACGTGAGCAACAGGTTGAACCACTCGAGTCCGACGTCTCCGACGGGGAGGAACCACGTACTCCCCGGCCGGTTCAGGTTGTACTGCCCTGGACCGAGCGGGTTGACGTTGTGAGTCCCCTCGGGCGCGCTGAACCACCCGACGTCCGGACGGTGTTCGCTGAGCCGCGTCCGGCCGCGACGGTACCAGTCGAGGATCTTCCAGTAGTCGCCGGTGCCGGCGATCTCGACGGGCACCGGGCTCTCCCGTACCGGCCGGTAGAGCCAGGTACCGCCGTCGTTGATCAGGAAGAGGTCAACCGAGCGATCGTTGGAGGAAGACGGAATCGTCCGGCCCGCCGACGACAGCAAGCTGGATAGGGCGCCGTGGACGGGGATGTCCGCCAGCACGATGCCATTCGGGCCGAGAGCGGCCCAGGCCACGAGCGCCTCTTCCACCTCCGACAGCGGAACCGGCAGGGACTGGGAGGCGTATGCGAGCGGGCCCTCCGGCTGGACGACACTGCGCCCGCTCGACCATTCGAATGTCTCAGCCATCCCGGTCTCCGAGCGGTAGCCGAGCCCCATGCGCCGTGTCCGCAGCGTTGAGAGCACGCTGAACAGCGGCGGCGTGGCCTCGAAAGCTCGGGCGATCTGCGCCTGCTCGGCGGCCGTGATGCCCGCGACACCTCGTTGGTCGGCGGCGGGTGGCTGATACGTGTCGGTCATCTGCGCCTCCGCTCGACATCGACGAGGACGGCTCGATCACTCGGGACGGGCTGCCAGCCGAAGGGCAGATACCGCAGGTGCCCGTACCGCCCGACGAGGTGCAGCCACTTGACGAGCCCTGGCTCGATTTCGTTCGACCCACGCCATCCGGCGAACATGTGGGGTTCGAACCCGTTGTAGGAGATCACCTGGCCGGGCCTGACGCGTCCGGCCAGCCGCGCCATCGCCCGGAATTCGCCGTGATCGTTGAAGACGCGGATCTCGTCGCCGTCGGCGATCCCCCGCCGGCCGGCGTCGGCAAGGTTGAGGATCACGAGGGGCTGGCCTCGGTGCGTCTCGAGCAGGGCCCGATTACCCATGCTCACTGAATGGATCGTCCAGCGCGAGTGGCCACTCGTGAATACGAGGGGGTAGTCACCGCCCGCTTTCGGCGGCTCCTTGTGCCGCGGAAGCGCCTCGTCCGCCTCGAGGAACCATGGGTGGTCGATGTAGAACTGGGCCCGGCGGGTCAGCGTAGGGAACGGCACGCCCCGCTCGGCGTGCCACTGGTACGCCGTGAGCACCTTCGAGGGCGAGACGTCGGTCGCGACCGACAGACCCGGCGCGAACGCCCCGAGCCCGGTGCTGCGGACGGTACCGGTCGCCTTCAAGGTGTCCACGGTGGTACCGGGCGGGAGGGTGCCTGCCTCGACGGAGTCGCGCACCCACTCGTCGACGACCGCTTCCTCCTCGACGAACGCCCCTGCCGCCGTGTACGCATCCGCCAACCGGTCGAGCCGGCGGGTCTGGCGGCGGCCGTCCAGATACTCTGTCTGGCCCCGCTCGGCGGCGAGGCGCTCCACCCGCTCGCTGAGACGCCGGAAGATCTCCCACTCCGATTTGGACTCGCCTCTCGGCGGGACGGCGGCGTCGGAGAACCCGATGTGGAACGTGTGGGTTATGGCGTACTGCAGGTTCGTGCGCTCGTACTGCATCACCGCGGGCAGCACGAGATCCGCATGGAGCGCGGTCGAGGACATTCGCGAGTCGATCACGATCACCTTGTCGAGCTTCGGCCACAGCTCGCGCAGCAGCGTGGAGCTGCCACCCCGGGTCCGGCGGATCGGGTTCGAACCGACAGCGAAGAACACCTGCGGCTCGACGGAGGACCCTGGCCGCGTCAGACCTCCCCACCAGCCGCGCTGCACGGCCTCGGTGAGGTACTCGTCGAAGGTGCGCCGCATCGTCGGCTCGGCCCACTCGGCCCGGTTCCACGCTTCCCGGTAGCCCCCGTGGTGGTAGTTGAAGAAGACCGGAGGAGTCGAGGTGCCACTCGCTACAGCCATCTGTAGGAGTTGGTTCCCCGCGATCTCGTCGGTGGCGTCCGGATCCCTATCCTTCACCGACGCGACGGCAGCCTCGATACCGTCGAGGAGCCTGGCCGTCTCTTCGATCCCTCCCTTGGACTTCATGCCGAAGAGGAGGTAGCCGTCGAGTCCGGCGAGGGCGAGCCCTTGGATGCCGGTACCGGGACGGCCCCAGTTCCCCGAGAGCGCGAGGAGCAGGCACATCGCCCGCTCCATCAGGTCGCCGTGGAAGTACTTCGGGGTATTGAAGCCTTCGAGGATCTTCGTCGGCCGGGATGCGACCAACCGGGCGACATGGCGGATCGTGTCTGGGGCGACGCCGCAGACCTCAGCCGCGCGTTCGGGCGTGTACTCCTCGAGCCTCCGGGCCAGGAGCTCGAAGACCGTCGTGACCTCGGCTTCGGAGCCGTCGACGAGCGTGACAGTCCAGGTACCGCGCAACTCCGGGCTCTGATCGATCGCCAGGCTGTCGCGGCGCGCCGGCACGAGCCCGGCACCGTCCAAGTAGTGGTAGAAGCGGTCCTCACGCTCGTCGGCGACGACGTCGTTCCCGCGGAGGAACCGCCCGGTGGCCGTCTGCACGAGCAGCGGTAGGTCGGTCTGGCTCACGACAAAACGCTCGTCCATCAGTCCCTCGTCGACGATCGTCTTGCACATCGCAAGGGCGAGAGCGGCGTCAGTGCCCGGGCGGACCGGGACGTACAGGTCCGAGAACACCGCCGAGGCGTTGACGTCCGGGGCGATCGCGACCACAGTGGCGCCGTGGTAGCGGGCCTCGCTCACGTAGTGGAAGTAAGGGATCGACGTATAGGCGGGGTTCGAGTGCCAGAGCAGGAGCAGGCCGGCGTGGAATGTGTCGTCGACAGTGCTGGCGCACGAGAACTTTCCGAACGTGATGTGCTGACCGGTGGGCAGATCGTTGACGAGGCCGTTGGCATCGAGTGTGACGGCACCGATCAAGCCCGCGAACCGCATGAACGCTGCCTGCGTCATGAGGCCGCCCTCGACGGTCTCCTCGAAGATGATCGACTCCGGCCCTTCGAAGTCGATCGCGTCGAGCAACGCCTCAGCCACCTCCGTGAGCGCCTCGTCCCACGAGATGATCTCCCAGGACCCGCTGCCCCGCTCGCCGACTCGCCGGAGCGGCTGCAGAACGCGGTCCTCGCCGGTCAGCTGGAGTGAGTAGGCGCTGCCCTTCTGGCACCCGAGCGGGTTCAGGTCGGGCACGCCCTGCTCGATGATGTCGAACACCCCACCCTGCTCCTCGAACAGCACGTCGCCGTCGCGGACGAAGACACGGTACGGGCAGGCAGCAAGACAGTTCAGGCAGTGCGTCCCCCAGGCCACGCGGTCCCAGGTCCAGCGTCGGCGGTAGCCGTCCTCTGTCGACGTCGCTTTGGGTGTCGCAGTCGCAGTCGCTGTCCCTATACCCATGGCTCCCCCTGCTGGGCGACGTGCCAGGTAAAAAATCCTAGTTATTCATGCGAGAGTTGTAAATAAATAGCTCGAGCGGGCGACGGGGCATCCGGGAAGACCATGCTCGGGCAGAGCACGCCGCTGCAACAAGGCCTGTCGTGAGCAAGGCGACGAGCATGACTCGCTGTCGGCGGCGGGCGGCGTCCTCCCCGACCGCCGGCGCCGTGAGGAGGAAGCCAGCGGCCGCGAGCCGCCCCGGATGCCCGTGCGGCTCGATGCTCACGCCACCCGCCCGCCATGAAGCGAGCGGCGACTGCTGCCCGCTGCACACGTGAGCGAGCTCGAGCCACTCCCCGGCCATGCCGGGAACGGCCGCACCGGGCTCATCGTCCTCCCCGCCAGCACGGTCAGCACCGCCAGCGCGGTCAGCACCGCCAGCGCGGTCGGCGACCTTGAGCGAACGGCCGAGGAACGAGACCGTCACCGACAAGTCATGATCGGATGCGGTCAGGCCCACGTCGCCCCTGGTCCTGGACGCGACCATGGCCCGGGCCTTCGAGTCGGCGAGGTTCTGCCGCAGGAGATCCGCGACCATGGCGGCGAGCCCGGACGCCTGTTCGCCTCCCTCGACGGTGACCGCCGGCGTCAGATGCGGCGCCACCACGGCTTCAGGCCGAGGTCGTCGGCGATCACCTGCAACGCGTTGTAGGCCGGGCCGAACGTGATGAACCCATGTGGGTGCTGGGTGGACCCTGCCAGGTAAAGAGCGTCGATCGGGGTCCGGTACTGGGAGAGCTCGGGCAGCGGCCGCTGGTCGAGCAAGTTGTCGAGGCTGATCTCGCCCATCATCCAGTCGCCCCCGACCATGTTGACCATCTTCCGGGCGATCTCGAGCGGGGTGTAGGGCGCCCAGTCCAAGATGACATCGTCGGTGATGTTCGGCGCGTACCGCCGCCATGCCCTGATGCAGCGCTCCCCGTACCAGCGGGCGATCGAGTCCCACTCCCCCTCCCCGCCGTCGGCCAGGGCAAAGGGTGCGAACTGGCGCAGCAGGCCGGTGAAGTGCCCGGCTGGCGCGTCGGTCGGATCGTAGAGCGTGTTCACCGCGGCGTTCGGGCGGGGGTCCGGGAGTAGGCCGCTTCGCACCAGCCTCCAGTCTTCGTCGAGATCCGCCGGCGACCCGTAGCCCAGGTTCACCACCCACGCCCGGTCGACGTCGGGGTCGAAGGAGGCCGCTTCGTAGGCGGGCGGAGCGGTCATCGCCAGATGCACGGAGAACAACGTCCAGTCCTTGTGCTTGACCGCCGTCTTCACGCGCTCGGCCAACTCGGGTGGCACGTCGCCGGGGTTCAGGAAGCGGAGAAAGGTCTGTTCGACGTCGACGGTCGACGCGACGAGCTTTCGCGCCACGAGCTCGGTGCCGTCCGAGAGCCGCACGCCGACCGCCCGATTCCCGTCGACCACGATGTGGTCGACCTCGGCGTCGCTGATCATGGTCCCGCCGTGCTGAGCGAGATCCCGCCACAAGGCGTGGGCGATGCGGTGCGACCCGCCGACGCAAAGGTGCCAGTTGTCGATCTTGCCGACGAGGAGCGGGAAGCCGATCGCAAGGCCTTTGACGTCGGTCGTGTAGCCGCAGATGGCGGCGTGGAAAGCAAGGTGCGCCTTGATCTTCGGGTGCTTGAAGTGCTGGTCGAGGAACTCGTCGATCGACTCTCGGCGGAGCTTCACCGACAGGAACTCGGAGCGCTCGTCGACGCCGAAGCTCGCGAGTGCCTTCGTCAGCTCCTTCACCGACATCGGAGGCTGGTACATGAGCGTGCCGAGCAGGAGATCGACGTAGCCGTGCGCCTCGAGGTGGAGACGGCGGAACGTCTCGGCGTCCTCCTCGTCGAAGCGGGCCATCGACTCCACGGTCCGCTCCAAATCGGCGTGCACGGTGAGCGCCGTCCCGTCGTCGAAGACCGAGGCCATCTGCACCTCCGGGCGGACGTACTCGGCGCCGTGGCGGCGAATCTCGAGGTCGCGCACCGGCGGGGCGAGATCGACGAAGGTGTGGTAGTTGGCATGCACGTTGTGGAGGAAGCCCGAGAGCGTGAGCTCCTCGGTGGAAAGCCCCCCACCCTCTTCATGACGGCGTTCCAGGACGACGGTGTCGAGCCCGCTCCGGGCGAGATAGGCGCCGAGCGTCAGTCCGTTGTGGCCCGCACCGACGATGATCGCGTCGTAGGTCTCACGCATTGGCTGTCTCGCACCCGAGCACGTACGGGGGGGCACCTCGTGGCCAGGTCGTCTCGATGGTTCGGTATGCCTCGAGGAGCGCCTTCACGTGGTCGGCCTGGCGCATGAGGAAGCGCATGTCTCCCCGGACCCGGATGGTCCCCTTGAGGGCGGCGTCGATCGGGTCCAACAGCCCGGCGGCGACCTCGTCAAAAGCGGCCGCCGGTCCGAGGAACCTGAAGCTCAGCTCCTGCGTCTCGTCCGGCTCGCCTTCGCGGTACCACGAGCACTGACCGTCGTCGATCTGGACGAGGAAGTGGCGCTCCCCGCCCGCTTCCACGTACGGGGACACGGCGTCGCCGACGATGTCGACCGCGATCAGTATGGAGCCCTTCGGCACTTCTCGAAGGTTCGCCACCCTGACGTTGATCGCGGCGCGCACCGCTTCGAACCACTCCTCGGTGTAGACGTCGGCCATCAGTACGACCTCCCCTCCGCGACCGGGCTCGGCAAGCCGAGGTCTTCGGCGATGACCTTGTAGGCGTTGTAACCACAGGCCGAGTGCACGCCTCCACCCGGGTGGGACGAGGGCCCGCAGAAGTACAGGCCTCCGATCTCCGCCCGATAGCTCGAAGCCTCCGGGAACGGACGGTTCACCCCGAGCTGATCGGGGGCGAACTCTCCATTGGAGAAGTCGCCCTCCCGCATCAGGTTCTTGCGTTCGATCTGATCCGGTGTGTACAGCTTGTGAGCCATGACGTTGGCGGGGGTCATGTTCGGAGCGGACTCGCGCCAGGTAGCGAGGAACCTGTCGTTGTAACTCGCGCGAACTTCTGCCCACTCGTCGGCGGAGAGCGCGCTGGCAGGCGGAAGGAAGTACCACCCGGTCGCCGCGTGGTAGTTCGGCGGCGCCTGGGCCGCGTCCCAGATCGAGTTGACCCACGTTGCCGCTTTCGGCTCGGGGAGCTTGCCGCTGTAGGCGTCGCGAATGTAGGCGAGCATGTCCGCCGCGCTGTCGTAGCCCACGAGCGTGTAGAAACACCGGTCGATGTCGGGGTTCCAGGCGGCCGACTTGTAGGCTGGCGCCTCGTGGATGCAGAACATCGGGGTGCCGAGCACGTGGCTCGGGCCATAGCGGAACGCCTTCGCCCTCCGGACCCAACGGTCGCTCAGGTGTTCCTCACCCACCAACTCGAGCAGCGTCTGGCGGATGTCGGCATTGGACGCGACGAGCCGCTCTGCCCGGATTTCCCGGCCACCTCGCACCCGCACCCCGACGGCGCGCTCATCCTCGACGAGGATTCGTTCCACCGCCGTGTTCTCGATGAGGTCGACCCCTTCGCGGTAGCAGACCTGTGTCATCGCCTTGGCGAGCGTGTGGGTCCCTCCCCGGCACAGCTTCCAGTTGCCGAGCGTCCACATCACATAGGTGAGGAAGCCGATCCCCAGCCCTTCCGTATCGATCGGTAAGCCCCACTCGACGGAGCAACGGTAGAGCAGCGCCCGGACCTCCGGCGTCTCGAACAGCTCGTCGATGACGACCTTGGGGGACTTGACGGCGAAATGGGCTCCGACACCGAGGTCACCCCAACCGAGCTCGAGGGTGGCTCCTTCGCTGTTGCGGTCGATCGGCTTCGGTGGGTTGTAGAGATCCGTCGCGACAAGTTCCTCCACCTCCACCGCCCGGCGCTTCAACTCGACGAACGTATCCGCGTCCACCTTCGAGTACGCGGCGATGCTCTCGCGTGTCCGCTCGAGGAGGTCCGGTCGGTACACGATGATCGGCGGCCGCCCGTCCGCGAACGCGATCCCGGCCTGCGCTTCGGGCATGACCGTCCGCAGTCCGACCTCCTCCAGACCGAAGTCCCGGATCATCGGCATGATGTCGAAGAACTCCATGTACTGGGCGTGCATGTTGTGCCGGAAGCCTGGCAGCACGGGCTCCTCGGTGTTCACGCCACCGCCTTCTTCGTGACGACGTTCGATGACCACTGTGGAGAGGCCCGCTCGCTGTAGGTACGCGGCAAGGCAGAGCCCGTTGTGCCCGGCCCCGATGACGACGGCGTCGTAGGTCGTCGTGATCGAAGTGGTGTCGCTCATCGCACGTCCCTTCAACCGGCCCGGAGACCGCCGCCGAAGCCGCCGGCGGCTCGTGACCCAACGGCGGGCTTGCCGTCGCTGGCGGAACCGAACTTCTCGGCCGTTTCGAGCTTCTCGGCCCTCTCTCGGCGCCCTGTCTTCTCGGCCTTGTCGACCTTCCCATCCCCCAGCGTCTCGGACGGATGGGCCTTGCGGTGGAAGATCCAGCGGGCGCCGAGCCCGAGCGTGTGGCGGTTGACGCCGACACGGAGCATCCCGGGGATGTCACCTGGCGCGATGCGGATCGAGAAGTCCCAGGTCACCGGTTCATGAATCGTGCCCTCGATGACCACTTCGTTGCCATCCCGCTTGATCTCGTACTCGCGGAAGTCCATGACGAGCTCTCTGCGGCCAAGGCCGCGTGAACGAAGTTTCATGCGAGGTAGGCCTCCTGGTATCGCTGAACGAATCGGGGCATCTGCCACCATCGGTTGGCCGCGAGGTCGTCCACGACCGAGCCGGCGGCGATGTAGCCGGGCCCGCCGATCACGAGCCCGCCCGGGTACGAGGAGGCACCGCAAAGATAGAGGCCTTCGATCGGCGCCCGTCCGCCGATGCAGCTGTCATGGGGCCGGAACACGCCCATCTGGAGCGGGTCGTAGTGCCCGTGCTTGATCGACCCGCGAACCATGTTGGGCAAGCGGGTCTCGATGTCGAGAGGGCTCTCTGCGTTCATCATCACGACGTTCTCCGCCGTGAGGTTCGGGGCGTACTCGCCCCACCGCTCGAGCAGCGACGCCGCCAGGTCCTGGCGACGGGCTTCCCAGCCACCGGTGACGTCATAGGGGGCGTGAATCTGCAGGAACCCCACGTGATGGCCGGGCACTCGCGGCAGCGTCGGGTCGTACCTCGTCTCGATGGTGGCGTGACCTCCGGGCGCCTGGTCGAGATTTCCTGCCGCGACCGCCCTCCATTGGTCGAGCAGCTCGTCCGTCGAATCGAAACCCAGCACCGTCATGAACGCATCGTCCACCCATGGATCGTCGGAGCGGTACGAGGGAGCCTGCTTGCAGGCGACCGTGAGGGTGAAGAACGACCAGCGGTCCCACTCCCACCGCTCCGCTGTCCGGCGCAACTCGGCAGGGACCCACTCCTCTTCGATCAGCTCGCCGAAGGTCTGCGGAGGCGGGAGGCTCGAGAGCACGGCCTTCGCCCGGATGACATGACCGTCGAACAGTTCGACGCCGGTCACGTGGCCCTCCGTCACCAGGATCTGTGTCACCTCGGCGTTGTCGATCACCACTCCGCCCGCCCGGTGGATCTCTCTCGACAACGCGCCGGCGAGCTTGTGCGACCCGCCGTAGCAGACGGCCTTGTTCATGGCACGGTCGACCAGCATCGGCACCATGAACCCCAGCCCGCTGTCTTCCGGGTCGAGCCCCCACATGCAGGCCACGTAGAGGAGGAGCATCTTCAGGCGGTCGTCCTCGAAGAGCTCGTCGATGATCTCGACGGGCGACATCTCGGTCAGCCGCAACGCCTCTTTCCCCACCTCCGTGCGCTCGAGAGCCTCGATCATGTCGATCGGGTGCAAGGGCGGCAGGTACGTCCCCGGCGCGACCACCTCCTCGACGATCCGTCGCCACGTCCGCATCACACGTCCGAAGGCGCGGGCGTCGGTTGGGGAGCGCTTCGCGATCGAGTCCTTCGTGTCCTCGATCTGGTGGCACAGGAGGAGGCTCGTCCCGTCCCGGAAGACCGCCGCGGTCTGCGCGTTCGGCTTGACGAACGTGAGTCCGTGCTGGGAAAGGTCGAAGTCCCGGAGCACGGGCATGTAGTCGGTCATCATGTGGTAGACGGCGTGGGTGTTCGTATAGAAACCCGGGAAGAGCGTCTCCTCGGTCGCGAGGCCTCCCCCGATCTCGTGGCGCCGTTCGACCAGCACGGTTCGCAGGCCGGCCCGCGCGAGGTAGGCGGCTGCGATGAGCCCGTTCGGGCCGCCGCCGACGACGCACACGTCGGCGTCGTACTCGTGGGGGAACTCCTCGAGGATCTTCTCAGTTGGCTCGATGCCGTAGCTCCGGCGGGTCATGACACCCCTCCGGCGACCGACGCCAGCTTCGCGTCCGTGCCCGACTCGGACCGCGAGCCCGGCTTGGCAGCGTCGGAGATGTACCACTCCGACGGGTACCACCAGCTCGCCGGTTCCACGATGCCGTCGTCGATGAGGATGTGCATGAGGTTGTACGGGACCGCCATCAAGCAGAGCCCACCCGGATGCGACGTCTGGTTGCACAGGTAGAGACCGTCGATGGGCGTCCGGTAACGCGACAGCTCGGGCAGCGGCCGGCTCGAGAACCACTGGTCCTCCGACTGCCGGATCGCATACCAGTTCCCTCCGCTCATGCCCGCGTTCCGGAACTCCGAGTCATACGGCGTGTTCACGAAGACATCGACGATGTTGTCCGAACCCATGTTCGGGGCCATTCGTTCGAGGAGCGCGAGCGCAGCCTTCGTGATCTCGTCCTTGTGGCGGTTGATGCCCTCCGGCCCGGTCACGTCGTACTGAGGGGGCGGCACCTCCAGATACACCGGTGAGAGCAGGTGGTAACCGTCAGGGGTGCGGGTCTCGTCGTAGGGGTCGTGGGTGACGATCATCATCGTGAGGTGCTCGGGCGAGAGTTCCGGGCTCCGCCGGAGCGAGTAGGCGTCACGCGTCTGGGCGTGGAAGAACTCCATCGAGTCAGCTGGCGCCATCACACACGAGGGGTACACGTCCTCGGGGAAGGCGTCGGGCCGGCCGTGGTACTTCGGCAGCTCACGGCAGAGCACGTGCATGACGAACAGGCTGCCGCCCTTGAGCGAGATGTCCTTGACGCGCTGGGTGAAGCCGACGTCGAGGTGCTGCCGGCCGATGAGGTTCAGGAACGTCGTCTTCACGTCCACGCCCGAGACAACGGCCTTGTCGGCCCAGATCGTCTTCTCGGGGAAGGCCGCCTCGTCCGAGAGGCGGACGCCCACGGCCCGGCCGTTCTGCACGATGATCTCGCCCACCGGTGCATTCGCGAGGATGCGCGCACCGTGTGCCAGCGCGCAGCGGATGATGGAGTGTGCGTAGGCGTGCATGCCGCCGCGGGGCGACCCCGACGCGTAACCGACCAGCATCCCGCCGCCCATGGACGGCAGGAGCATCCCGTCCCAGTCGGGATGCGCTCCGCAGTACCAGGCAGCGAAGGCTGCGGCCACCCGCGCCGGCTCCCACGGCACGAACTCGTCGAGGAAGTCGGTGTAGCTCATATCGAGCAGTCGCGGGCTGTAGAGCCCGGGCAGGTGCTTTCGGAAGACGTTCCACCACGGCAGGTCCCCGGCCTCGACCTCGAGCTCGGGTGGGTGCGGCGGCGTCCAGAACAGGGCTCTCAGCAGCTCACGCAGCGATGGCTCGTCGAGGGCCTCCATCGGGCTGAAGGCGCCTTCGCTGGTCCCGGCGTACCGTCGGCGCGACTCCTCGCCAATGTCAGGCCGCCAGCGGCTCCCCATGTTGGCGGCGACCCCGTCGAGAGTGACGATGCCCGACAGCGACTGGTAGTAGACCATCCGGAACCCGTACTTCCACAGCTCGAGCTGATCGAAGCCCGGAGCCGCCCCGCCGTACAGGTAGGTCGCGTGCGGGTCGATCCGGAAGCCCGGCCTCGGCTCGGTGTTCTCCTGGCCACCGCCGCACTCGGGTCTCGCTTCCAGGACGCACACGCTGAGTCCTGACTTCGCGAGGTAGGCGGCAAGTGTGCTGCCGTTGTGCCCACCTCCGACGATGACGACGTCGAAGCGCGCATCCTGCATCGCATCCCCCCAGTCCACGTCGAGCAAGGCCGGCTGGCACGCTTAGGTTGCCGTCTGCCTCGCGCTTCCGTTATTTCCTCGCAAGCCTAGCGAGCTTTTATCGCGGAGGGAAGCCCTGTGGCTCGGCTTCGAAATGGCCCGGAGGATCCTGGCCGGGCAGGTCGGCCGCAGTGCGGGCGGATGACCGGCGTCCAAGCGGTCGCCTGCTCGGCTCAGCTGGCCGTGGGGGCGCGGCCGGCGCGGCGGGCGGCGGCGGCGGCTTCGCGGCGGGCGGCGAGCTTGGCGATCTCCCGCTCGCGACGCAACGTGTCGGAGAGGCTCGTATGGTCGAGTGCGTTGATGGCCGCCGAGCGGCCGTGGCTCCACGCAGCGTGGAGGGCGCACTCAGGACGGTGATCGTTGCACCGACGGGAGTCGAGGAGGCAGTGGGAGATCTCCAGGCGGCCCTCCAGGGACTCGATGATCTCCAGCATGGAGATGTCCTCGGGGTTCCGCGCCAAGGTGCAGCCCCCGTTCCTACCCGGCAAGCAGAGCAGCAAGCCCGAGCGCGAGAGCAGGTTCATGATCGTCGGCACGTTCCCGGACGAGATCTCGCAAGCCCGAGCCAGGTCCGCGGCGGTCACCCGCTCGCCTCTCGAAAGAGAGGCCATGTACAGCATGAGGCGGATGCCGTACTCGCTTCTCTTCGTGAGGGACAGATGCATACCTCGAAACATTAGGTCGGATCGCGAGGATTCCAGTGCCCAGGCACTTCGCGATCGATGCGACCAGAGAAATTAGCCATTTACACGCTAGAGTTAGAGGCTTCATTGCCCTGCGACCTGTGAGGGAGCAGGAGCATTAGGGGCAACAGGGGAGGCCAGGCGTGCACGACACGCAGGGGGCAAGCTGATGGCGATCGTTGACATCGAGCCGGGGCTGCAGGACATCGAAGAGGAGGTCAGGGACACCGCCCATCGCTTCGCTGAGGAGGTGATGCGCCCGGCAGGAGCGACGCTCGACAGGCTGGCCGACCCCGCCGACGTGATCGCGTCCGGGTCAGTGCTCTGGTCGGTCTTCGAGAAGTACCGTGGCCTTGGGCTGCAGGCGATCGAGGAGGACCCGACTGTCGAGCCCGCCACGCGTGCTCGCATCCAGGCCATCGTCGCAGAGGAGCTTGGATGGGGAGACTCGGGCCTTGCGGTCAGCTTGGGTGTCGCCGCGTTCCCGAGGTTGCTCGCGACGATGTCGGGCAATCAGTCACTGGTGGACCGCTTCGACGACGCCATCGGCTGCTGGGCAGTCACCGAGCCTGACCACGGCAGCGACGTCCTCGCCTTCACCGAGCGCCCCTTCCGCGATCCGTCCCTGAAGCCGAACTGCGTCGCGCGCGTGACTGGCGACGAGCTCGAGATCAGAGGACAGAAGTCGGCCTGGGTGTCGAACGGCTCCGTCGCCACGGCGGCGGCACTGTTCTGCACCCTCGACGCAGGCCAAGGCTTCGCCGGTGGGTGCGTGGTACTCGTCCCGCTCGACCTACCCGGTGTGAGCAGGGGCCAACCGCTCGACAAGCTGGGACAGCGGGCGCTCAACCAAGGCGAGATCTTCTTCGACGGAGTACGAGTCCCTCTCGACCATCTCGTGGTCCCGCCCGAGCTCTACCCCATGACGGTGGAGCTCGTGCTCAGTGTCGCCAACGCCGGCATGGGAACGATCTTCGTCGGCGTCGCCCGTGCGGCCCTCGAGCACGCCACCGCCTACGCCCATTCCAGGGTTCAGGGAGGCGTCCCCATCTTCGAGCACCAGAGCGTGAGGTCGCGTCTGTTCAAGATGTTCATGAAGGTCGAGGCGGCAAGAGCGCTCGCGCGGCGGGTGGCCGTCTTCAACGCCTTGAACCCGCCGCTCATCCAGTACTCAATAGCGTCGAAGGTGTTCTCGACGACGACGGCGTTCGAGGTCGCGAGCGAAGCGGTCCAGATCTTCGGTGGCAACGGGCTCAGCCGCACGTACCCCGTCGAGAAGCTCCTTCGCGACGCGAGAGCGTCGATGATCGAGGACGGCTGCAACGAGGTCCTCGGCCTCGTCGGCGCGTCCCGCCTGTGAGTAGGTGAGACGATGCAGCTGCGAGAGGTGATCGGCAGGCGCCGATCGATCCGCTTCCACATGCCCCACAAGCCGGTGGAGCTCGAGAAGGTCCAGCGCATGCTCGAGGCGGCCCGGCTTGCTTCGCACTGGGGCAACGTCCAGAGCCTACGGGCTGTCGTCGTCGTCCGCGACGAGGTCAGCCCCGATGTCGCGGAAGCGCTGTGGGCGCCGGTCGCAGGGTTCCAGATCAAGCTCGCTCCAGTCGTGATCGTCTGGTACCTCGACACCGCCGCCGTCGACGAACAGGCCAACCGGCTGCGCGAGCTCCTGGACGCCGGGGCGCTCGGCTTCGGCCCGGACAAGAAGGAGGCGCTCGAGGACAAGCTGATCCCGTTTTTCGAGCAGATCCGCGAGGTGCTGAAGCAGCCCGGGCTCGGTGAGGTGGACTGCGGCCAGGGCATCGCACAGGCGACCTTGATGGCGTTCGAGCAGGGGCTCGGGACGTGCTGCCTGGCGACCCCGAAGGCACAGGAGCTGCGCGAGAGCCTCGGACTTCCCGAGACGGCACGGGTCCTTCTCCTCCAGACCGTCGGCTACCCGGCGGAGTCCCCGGAGGCAGGTGGGCAGCGACCACGACAGCCCTTCGAGAAGCTCTTCCACCTGAACCGGTACGGAGAGCCCTTCCCACGGTCAGCCGAGGTCGTGGAGGAGCTCAGGCGGGACGGGATGTTCACTGCTCCTGCACCGCTTCCCTACCGCGAGGCGGAGCTCGAGTACCTAAAGCACGCCCTTGGCCTGAAGGGCCACGGGCTCTTCTGAGAGGAGCGCGCATGCGACAAGAAGCCGTCGTCGCCGGCGTCGGCATGACGACGTTCGGCAAGCACCTCGAGCGTGGGCTCAAGTCGCTCGGCGTCGAAGCGGTCCAGTCGGCATTCGCCGACGCCGGCCTCGACCCTGCTAGCTGTCAGGCCGCCTACGTCGGGAACGCCGCAGCGGGACTGATTACCGGGCAGGAGTGCATCCGGGGCCAGGTCGTGCTCCGCGCCATGGGCCTCGGCCGCCTCCCCGTCGTCAACGTCGAGAACGCCTGTGCGAGCGCGTCGACCGCGCTCCATCAGGCAGCGGCGATGGTGACCGGCGGGCTTTACGACGTCGTGCTCGCCCTCGGTGTCGAGAAGATGTACGACCTCGACAAGCGCAAGTCGTACGCCGCCTTCGCCGGGGCGGTCGACGTGGAGGCGCTCCAGGAGATCCTGAAGGTCTTGAAGGAGAGGGCGACCGGCGCCGGTGCCGGCGCCGCTTCCGAAGGCGCCGGCACACAAAGGTCGATGTTCATGGACATCTACGCGGCAGTCGCGCGCTCCCACATGGAGCGGTACGGCACGACGGTGGAGCAGTTCGCAGCGGTCTCGGCGAAGAACTCGCGCCACGGAAGCCTCAATCCACGGGCGCAGTTCCGGGAGATGCTCTCGGTGGAGGATGTCCTCAACGCTCCGATGGTCGCCGAGCCCCTCACGAGACCGATGTGCTCGCCGATCGGCGATGGCGCCGCGGCGGTGATCCTCGTGAGCAAGCAGAAGGCCCGCCAGCTCGGCATCACGAAGCCAGTGCGCATCGCCGCCTCCGTGCTCCGCTCGGGGTGGGACCACGGTGCCGACGAACCCGGGCTCGCAGACGTCTGCGCGAGCGAGGCCTACGAGGATGCGGCCATCGGCCCGGGTGACCTCGACGTCGTCGAGTGCCACGACGCCTCAGCGCCCGCCGAGGTCGTCGCGTACGAGGCGCTCGGACTCTGCGCCGTGGGCGACGGCGGGAAGCTCGCCGAGTCCGGCGACACCGCGCTCGGCGGCCGCATCCCTGTGAACACATCCGGGGGCCTGCTCCGCAAGGGGCACCCGATCGGCGCGACGGGCATCGCCCAGATCGTGGAGCTCACGGAGCAGTTGCAGGAACGCTCAGGACCGCGCCAGGTCGAGGGTGCCCGCGTGGCGCTCGCACACAACGGCGGCGGCGCTCTCGGCAACGACGCGGCCGCCATGTGCGTCACGATCCTCACCATCTAGCCGGCTCGGGGAGGCGGCGATGCGAGAGACCAATGAGGGCGTGCTCGCCGATCTCGTGCGTTCGCGCGCCGAACGTCAGGCCGACTTCGACGTCTTGACGTTCGAGCAGCTCAGCTCGACTGCCAGCGGCGGTTCGGCCGGCGCTTCCCACCCGCCGCCGGCCGGGGCCGAGGTGCGCACGTACGCCGACCTCGCTTCGAACGCCAACATGCTGGCGGCGGCGTTCATCGCCCGCGGTCTGGAGCCGGGCGACCACGTCGCTATCGCCATGCAGAACCATCCCGAATTCGTGGAGGCGATGATCGCCGCCTCGATCACTGGGGTGGTGCTGGTGCCGATCGATCCGAGGACCCGGGGCGAGAAGCTCTCCTTCCTGCTACGTGACGCGCGCTGCAAGGGAGTGCTGTGCGGCGACTACTCGGCGCAGGCCGTCGACGCCGCCCGCCGGGAGGCTCCGGAGGTGCGCTGGCTGCTCGTCCTCGAAAACGGCGGGGTGGAGGCGAGCGCCTTCAAGGACGCGACCCCGATGGCCGAGGCGTTCGCACAAGCCGCCGACACGGTCGACGTTCGCCTTCCGGGCCCCGCGCACCCTTTGGAGATCATCTACACGTCCGGGACTACCGGCGATCCAAAGGGCGTCGTGTGGCCGAACGACCGCTTCGCCAGCTTCGGCCTCCTCGGATATCTCGTCGGCTATACGACAGACGACCGCCCGTACACCGGTCTGTCGCTCGCGCACGGGAACGCCCAGGCGGTGACGCTCGGCCCGTCGCTCGCGATGGGCCTCCGGGCGGTCTTCAGTCGCTCGTTCACGAAATCTCGGCTGTGGGACATCTGCCGCGCTTATGGCTGCACCACGTTCTCGTTGCTCGGAGGAATGGCCACGGCCATCTACAGCGAGCCGCCGCGGCCCGACGACGCGGACAACCCCGTCCGTCTGGCCGTGAGCGCCGGGATGCAGGCGGCGATCTGGCGGGCGTTCGAGGAACGTTTCGGACTGGTCGTATTCGAGTGGTACGGGGCCGTTGAGGGAGGCCTCGCGTTCAATCCCGTCGGCGTCGGCCCGATCGGCTCGTTCGGGAAGCCGATCCCTGGACTGGAGATGAAGATCCTCGACTACGACGACAAGGAGTGCCCGCCTTACGTGATGGGCGAGATCTGTTCACGTCCCGCCTCGGGCGACCGGGCGACCGTCGAGTACTACGGCGATCCCGAGGCGTCGCTGGAGAAGACGAGAGCCGGGTGGCTCAGGAGCGGCGACATGGGCCACCGCGACGACGAGGGCTGGCTCTACTTCGACTACCGCAGAGGAGGAGGGCTCAGGCGCAACGGCGACTTCGTGCACGCTGGATTCGTCGAGAAGGTCGTCGCCGAACAGGCCTGGGTTTCGGACGTCTGTGTGTACGGGGTCCCAGCGGCGTCGCAGGCTCCCGGCGAGTCCGACGTCGTGGCAGCCGTTCAGTTGGAGCCGGCCTCGGAGAGCTCTGGCTCCGACGGCTCCGGCCGTTCGGGCGAGACCGAACCCGGCCGTGCGGACGCTCTGTTCGCCGCGTGCCGGCGCGAGCTGGAGCCGAACTTCGTGCCGAGCTACATCCAGTTCGTCGGCGAGATCCCGAAGACGCTCTCGGAGAAGACGATCACCCGGTACCTAATTGAGCAGTTTGATCCGGCGGCACCGAACGTCTATTCGGAGGGCCCCCGGACCTAAGGGAACAGACCCGGGAGACAAGGTCGCCGAGCGGCAGCGCACGCGGACACGTCCACAGGAAGTCACCCGTGGTCCGCTGCCTGGAGAACCCTCTGCGCGATAGGCACCAACCGTAAGGACATCAACGCCGGCGGGCTGCCCGGATCAACCTGCTCACCGATATGGCCCTTTGGCCCTAGTGGACTGCGCACATTCCGACGATGATCAGCACGCGGGGAAGCGGAGGGGACTTGGAGGGGAAAGCAAAGGAGTCGTCGAGTCAGGTCTGGTATCAGGCCCACCCCGCGCGCGCCCTCATCGCGGCTTCGTGCCTTTTCGTCGTGGTCACGGGGCTACAGCTACTCGCCGACAGCAGCGGCGAGGCGATGAGCGTCCTCTACACGCTTCCGATTGCTCTGCTCGCCGTCGCGTTCGGCCGAAGGGGTGGATGGATCGGAGCCACGCTGGGCTTCGCTCTGTTCGCGGTGTTCGCGGTGTTCCACAGCACCGGCGATCTTGACGCGACCGGATGGATGACCCGGGGGACCGCGATGTTCCTCCTCGGCGGTTTGCTCGGTCATGCCACCGACCGGACACTCGCGAGTGAACGGCGCGCGCTTTTGGACCAGCGGCGGCGCACGGAGCTCGAGGCAGCCGACCGTCGCGAGCACGAGGCGATGGAGCTGAACGACTCGATCATCCAGGGCATGGCGGCAGCCAAATGGATGGTAGAGCAGGGCCGGACCGAGGAGGCGATCGACGCACTCACGGCGACTATCGACAGGGGTCAACATTTCGTGGCGGCGCTACTGCCCCGCAGCATCGGTGATCCTGGGACGTCACCCAACGTGTCTAATGCGTAATGCGCGTCGGACGGTCGGAACCTCGCCGGATCAGCGAGCTACAGCCTCTCAGGGTCGCGTCCCCCTCACGTTGGACGATGTCATCAGGAAAGGCTGAGCACAGCCTCGCCGCACTGACGAACTGACGACGTCCACGCTCAACCGGGCGCAGGCCGATCGCATCGGAAGCGGTGTTCCCCTGCCCGGCTCCCGCCACGCCAGACCCAGCAGGGCAGCGAGGGCCTCGGTCGCGTAGCCGCGTCCTTGCCTCGAGGGCACGATGCCGTAGCCAACCTCGATCTCCCCGCCTTCGGGGGGGGTTCAGGAATCCGATCCCTCCGACCACCTCACCGGCCGCCAGTTCACCAGAGGCGGCAGCGCCCCGGTAGCGGCCCCCTTGGAGCCGCGCCGGGGCGCACCGCCAGTGAGACCTCAGCTGTTGAGGACTGCCTCGACCTCGAATTTCAGACCGATCTTGTCCGATACCACCACGCCGCCGGTCTCGAGCACGGCGTTGAAGTCCACGCCGAAGTCGCTGCGCTTGATCTCACCCGTCGCCGTGAACCCGGCACGCACGCCACCGTAGGGGTCGGGCCCGAAGCCACCGATCTCGAGGGTCAACGGCACCGACTTGGTCACACCCTTCAGGGTGAAATTGCCGTCGAGCACGAACTCGCCACCCTCGTAGCGAAGCCCCGTCGACTCGTAGGTCATGGTGGGGTACTTCTCGACCTCGAGGAAGTCAGCCGACCGGATGTGCGCGTCCCGGTCGGAGTTGCCGGTGTCGATCGATGCCAACTCGATGGTCGCCTTGACGCTGGAGCCGAGCACGTCTTCGCCGGTCACGATCTCACCGCTGAACTTCGTGAACCTGCCCCGCACCTTGCTCACCATCATGTGCCGCGCCGAGAAACCCACCTCGGTGTGCACCGGATCGATACTCCACGTGCCCGCAACGTACCCGGGGATCGTGCTGGAAAGGGTCTGCGTCATGATCTCGTCTTCCTTTTGGCGTCCCGACCGGAGGCGTGTCCTCCGATATCTGTCGGTTGATGCATCAACCTTAGCGGGAAACCACGGTGACGTGTCAACTATTCCCAGAGGGAGGCTCGGCTCAGTCAGTGCGGCTGGTCCGCATGAGCGGCTGCGAAGCGGCGCTACTTCGTTCGGATGACGACGCTGCCGACGACCTTGTCGTGCAGCGTCTGTTTCCGAGGGTCCCAGAGCGGGAACAGCATGTCCACGATCCACGGAATGAAGATCACCACCACCATCAGGTACTCGAAGGCCGCCCTGCCGAGGGCTTTGGCATAGCCAACGCTGTCGCCGGTCGCGCCGGACACACACCGGAGTCCCAGAGCCTTCATTCCGATCGTCTGGCCCGCTTTCGAGCCGCAGAACAACGTGCCGTAGGCGAGCGCCAGGACGATGTTGAGGATCGTGCCGCCGGCTGTGACGTGAGGCGAGCTCTGATACCGCCCGTTCACCAGGGCGTTCTGGGTCCTGTAGAGGTGAAGCGGGATCGCGATGACCACGTCGACGACGACGACGAGCAAGAAATCGATCAACCAGGCGCCGACGCGACTACCCCAACTTGCGAAAGCCGGTCCTCCCGCGCCGCTATAGCCGACGTTCCCGTACGGACCCGTCTGACCGTAGCTCGGAGGAGGGGCATAGCCCGGAGGCCCGTAGCCGGGCGGCCCGTAACCCGGGGGCGGATAAGTGGGTTGGCCGGCTCCGGGTGGCTGGGGCGGCTGTCCGTAACTGCCTTGGCCGTAGCCAGGCTGCGCCGGTTGGCCGTAGCCAGGCTGCGCCGGTTGGCCGTAGCCAGGCTGCGCCGGTTGGCCGTAGCCAGGCTGCGCCGGTTGGCCGTAGCCAGGCTGCGCCGGTTGGCCGTAGCCGCCTTGGTCGTAGCCAGGCTCGCCACTTGAGGGAGGGTTTGGTGGCACGTTCCAAGGCGGAGCAGGCTTATCGCCCTCCTTGTCGGAGGGCTCGCCCGAGTTCGGCGAATCCCAGCTTCCTGTCGGAGTGTCGGCCATGCTCGCTCCTCGCCGAATCATCGTGACGGTGACAACACTACGTGACTGAGGGCGCGAACAGGCGGACGAGCCGGCCCAGGTCAGCGCTGTGAGGTCTCCTCTTGGGAGTAGACGGGAACGCAGTCTGAGCCGCAGCCGTCGCCCGCGGCGCCCGGCTCTCCCGCTGCCGGCCGATGCAACACCGCATTGGTGGGCCGGAGCACGACGCGGTTGTCGCCACTACCAGAGCCCGTGGCGTCGACAACGTCGGCGTCGACGATCAAGCTGTAACCACCTAGAGCCGCCGGCGGCCACAGGAGCGCCACGAGTGGTCGCGCCGCGGCGTTGGCGAGCGTCGAGTTACCTGGCGCAGCGACGAGCAACTCACGCTCCCACCCGAGAGCGACGGCCACGCTGTGGGGACGGCCGTCGGCTCCGACCGTCAAAAGGTACCCCTCCGTCCCTTGGGCCTTGATGGCCTCGTCAAGCTCGGACAGTTCGACTGGAACGGTCATGACGCCAAGCCTACGGCGACGAGATGGACCTGCGTCGGTGGATCGTGAACGTGGCACACGCCGCAAGTCGGGCAGTTCACAGGTGAGCCCTCACCAGCTGCCGCGATGGACGAGCTCCTCCGACGGCCGCTTTCTCGAACGCAAGTCGCGTAGCGGCGCTGCGGGATCCTCGTGACCGATCGCCACGCAGCCAACCGGGTCGTAACTGTCGGGCACACCGAATGCCGCCCGGAAGGCCGGGATGTCGTCAGGGATCAGCCCGAACAGCAGCGCACCGAGGCCGAGATCGACGCTCGCCAACAGCATCAGCAGAGCAAGGAACCCGGCATCCACGTACCAGTACGGCACGGGCCACCGAGACTCGTCACGATCGGTCCAGCCCTTGTCGGGTTGGGCATAGCGATTGAGATAGACGTCCTTCGACGCAAGGACTGCCACCACAACCGGAGCCCGCATGATCGCCGCCCGCAGCGCGGGATCCCAGGCACCCTGCTCGGTGGGCGGCTGGGTCGCCCAGAACTTGGTCCGGTCCTCGGGCCTGCTGAGGACGAGCAACGCGTAGCCCTGGCTGTACCCGGCCGACGGGGCGCGCAACGCAGCCGCCAGTATGGCCTCGAGGATCTCATCGGCGACCGGTTCGTCCGTGAAATGACGGACCATCCGGCGGTGCCGCAGCACGTCTTGGAATTCCACCGTCTGGCCGGCCGGTTCGATCAGGAAGTGGCGGCGGCAAAGGCCGCAAGTGCCACGCCGGCACCTCGCACGTCGCCGACCAGCCCGGACTCCATCTTGTTCATGACGTACGTGACCACGAGATTCAGGTCGTAATCGGCGATGATCAACGAGCCTCCCCAGCCGCCCCAGAAGCACGCCCGAGGCCCGATCGGGAGCAACTCCCCACTCAGCCCGTACCCGACGCCGAACCGCAGTGGAACGCCGAGGACGAGGTCCGTTCCGTTGGCCTGCTCTTCGAACACGGCCTCGCAGCCCTTCTCCGACAGCAGCCGTACGCCGCCCACCTCTCCACCGCACGCGAGCACGCTTTGGATCACGCCGACCGACCGTGCGTTGCCGTGGCCGTTCGCTGCCGGGATCTCGGCCCGCCGCCACGGAATCTCGAACGAGACGCTCGCGTCGAGGACAGGGTTGCTGAATGTGCGGGCGGCGACACTGTCCGGGTCGATCGCACCGAGCTGGTCGGCCAGCGACGGCGGTGGGACCACGGGCGCTACTCGGTCGTCGCACTCGCTGGGCGTCCCGATATGGAAGTCGGCTCCGAGGGGACCGGCCACCTCGTTCGCGAAGAAGGTGCCGAGCGTCTGACCGGTGACGCGGCGTACGACCTCTCCGACGAGGTACCCCTGCGTGACCGCGTGGTACCCCGACGCCGTGCCGGGTGACCACCACGGCTCCTGGACGGCCAGCAACGACGTCGCCTTCTCCCAGTCATACAGGTCCTCGATGCTGACCGGTTCGGCCCAGCCGGACAGGCCGGCGGTGTGAGCGAGGAGGTGACGGACCTCGACCCGTTCCTTGGAGGCCGCTGCGAACTCCGGCCAGTAGCGAGCGACCGGCGCATGGAGATCGAGCTCGCCACGGTCCGCCAGGATCAGGCTGCAGAGGGCGGCCATCGTCTTGGTCGTCGACCACACGTTGATGATCGTGTCCTGCTCCCAGGGTCGAGTCTTGGCCTCGTCGACGTACCCGCCCCAGATATCCACAACGGGCTCGCCACGGAGGAACACCGCCACCGAGGCCCCGAGGTCGAGCCCCGCGTCGAGATTCGCTGCCAGCACGTCACGAACCTGGGCGAAGCGCTCGTCATATGTCCCATGAATGTCAGCCATGACGGTGCAGCCTACCGAGCAGCATCAAGCCGTGAATTGCTCGACAGCGGCCACGAACTGCGATGGATCCTCGAACATCGACCCATAGCCGGCACTCGGGAGCACGGCCGCCTTCGCCCCAGCGATCGCACGCACCAGCAGCGCCCCGTCCGGGACCGGGCACACGGTGTCTTCGCTTCCGTAGACCACGAGCGTCGGCACGGTCACAGCCGAGAGCCCCCCGGCGAACGCCGGCCCCGACCAGATGTACCGCTCGAGTGCGGCTTCCTCGGCGATACCGGCCTGGGTCACGTTGTCGGGCACCCCGGACGAGAGCGCGGACAGCCACGCTGACCCGGCTGTGGTCGATCCGGTGAACAGGCTCGGAGCGAGCGATGAAGGAGTCGCCCAGCGCGACGAGAAGAGCGCCGACGTGGACGGGGCCGGAGCCCTGGCAGCAGAGCCCCCCGCGGAAGTGTCCACAAGGACCAGTGCACCCACGCTTGCCGGGTGACGCTCGGCTAGGGCCAGCGCGATGTCGCCGCCGAGCCCCCAGCCGAGAACGGTCGGGTGCGAAAGCGAGAGCGCTTGGACGAGACCAGCTGTCTCGTCGGCAAGCCAGTCGAGCGTGACCGGCTCGGTCGCCGGCTGTGAGTAACCGATCCCGGGCAGGTCGAACATGGTCACCCGGTAATGCTGCGCCAGCAGCGCGACCAAGCTCGGCTGCCACCAGGCCATCGAGCCATCCTGGCCCATGATCAGCAGTAGGTCCGGACCCGACCCGAAGCGTCGGAATGCGACGTGCTCAAGGCGCACGTACCCGGGCGCGCCGGGGACTGGCACCGGAGCCGTCAAGCGCCCATCGGGGATGGCGACGATCGGAACTCGCTTCGCCAGGCCGAGAAACGAGTCGCTCCCGCCGGCCAACGTCCCACCCACCGGCACTGGCGTGGGGAGCGCGACGGTGGTCGTCGTAGTCGACCCGTTCGGTGCCGTCGTTGACGCTGACGGCTGGGTCGATGACCGGCCGGGACCGGAGCCGTGATGCGGAGCGGCGCTTGCCGTGCACGAGCTGAGGCCGGCGGCGGCAAGGACGATCACGCCCAGCAGGAGCGGCGACGACGCCCGTCTCGTGGCGCCCGCCTTGGCTGTGGCATCGTGTCGGCGGCGCCGGGCACTCCAGCCCGAATGAGCGCCGGTCACACCGTTCGACGAGATAGGGGCATTCGAGTGGGCAGCTTGGACGGCAAGGTCGCGATCGTCACCGGAGCGGCCCGTGGGATCGGGAAGGCAGAGGCACTCACACTGGCGGGCGAAGGGGCTGCCGTCGTCGTGAACGACCTCGGTGCTGACCTCGCCGGCAAGGCGCAGGAGCAGTCCGGAGCGGCCGAGGTTGTGGCCCTCATCGTCGAGGCCGGGGGACGGGCGGTCACCAATGGCGATGACGTCGCGAGCTACGCCGGCGCCGAGCGCATCGTGGCCGGCGCCCTCGACAACTTCGGACGCCTGGACATCCTCGTCAACAACGCCGGGATCCTCCGGGACCGCATGTCCTTCAACATGCCGGAAGAGGATTTCGATGACGTGGTACGCGTCCATTTGAAGGGGCACTTCTCCATGGCGCGCACCGCCGGCGCCTACTGGCGCCAGCGGCACAAGGCCGGCGAAGAAGTAGCCGGAAGGATCGTGAACACCACGAGCGAGGCCGGACTGTTCGGGAGCGCCGGCCAAGCCAATTACGCGGCGGCCAAAGGCGCCATCGCCACGCTCACGATCACGCTGGCGAGGGAGTACGAGCGCTTCGGTGTCACCGTGAACGCGATCGCGCCACGGGCCAGGACCCGGATGACGACGTCGGCTCTCGGATCGCTCGAGGCGGAACCAGGGACGTTTGACTCGTGGGCTCCGGAGAATGTCGCCCCCATCGTGGCGTGGCTCGCGGGCGACGCCGCCGCTTCGATCAGCGGCCAGTTCTTCGTCGTGTGGGGAGGCGCGGTTCACCTGGTTGCCCCCTACCAGCCGGTGAGCAGCCTCAGCCGTGATCGGGCCTGGACCGTCGCTGAGCTCACCGAACATCAGGGCGAGCTGTTCGGGGACCGGTCCAGTTGGGTGCCCACCTTCCCATTTGGTGCCTGAGCCCCAGCCGGCTGCGGCCCCGACAACGCCTCTGGTGGGTCGGCTCACGGCGCTGAGGTGGGCTCAGGGTGCTTCCAGCGGATCCTCGCCAACCGCTTCGGGGATACGAAGCCGTTGTCCGCGAACCATCGCGCGGACCGCACGAGCGCCTCGCGGGCCGGTCGCGAGCGGTACCCGAGCTCGCTCCTCGCGCGGTCGTCGGAGTAGATCATCCGCGTCGTCGCCATACGGGTACCCTCGAGCGGGACCGACGGCGGGCGGCGGGCCACACGTCCCTCGATGAGCTCGGAGGCATAGGCTGCGCCCAGCGCCAGGCCTGCGGGGACCCGGACAACTGGGCCGGGCAAACCAGTCTCCGCGGCCAAAGTGCCCAGGATCGCCCGGAAATGCATGTTCTCGCCGCCGAGCACGTAACTCCTGCCCTGCTGCCCCCGCTCGAGCGCAGCGATGTGACCGACGGCGAGGTCGTCGGCGTCAACGACGTTGAGCGACGTCTCGAACCAACCGGGGATCCGGCCGTTCAGGAAGTCGAGCACGATCCGCCCGGTGGGTGTCGGGGCCCGGTCACGGGGTCCGACCGGCAACGTCGGCTGCACGAGCACGACCGGCAGTCCTTCGGCTGCAGCCCGCAACACCTCGTGCTCCGCGACGTACTTGGAGCGTTTGTAGCTGCCGAACAGGTGCTCGATGCGTGCCCAGCTGCGCTCGTCCGCGAGGGCTCCGTCCGTCGTGCCATCGAGCCCGATCGTCCCGACGGTGCTCGTGTACACGACGCGTTCGCAGCCCGACACCCGCGCAGCGTCCAGGACATTGAGTGTCCCTCCCACGTTCACGTCATAGAACTCGTTCGGGTCCGACGACCAGAACCGATAGAGCGCGGCGATGTGGAACACGACCCTCGCGCCGTCGATGGCCTCCCGCACGGCCGGAGCGTCGCGCACGTCGGCGTTGACGCGTTCCACTGGCAGGCCGTCCACGCTCGTCTGGTCGGCGCCGGGCTGCAACACGGTCACGACGTGCACCCCGCGCTCGAGCAAGGCTCTCGTGACAGCTGACCCGACAAAACCAGCCGCCCCTGTCACCACGACTCGGTCCCCCGCCTGCAGCGAGAGGTGTCGCGGCTGTTCGCCCTCCACAGCTGTCACGGCGCTCAGGCGCGCTCTCGCTGCAGCGCGCTCTTGGCGAGGGTCTTACCGAACTCGAACAGCAGCGAGGAGTTCCGGTGAGCGTCACCGAGCACGTCGTCCAGAGCAGCGACGAAGTAGTCGACCTCCTCCTGGCCGCAGATGAGCGGCGGCAGGATCTTCACGATGTTGACGTTGTCGGCAGCGACTTGGGTGAGGATCCGGTGGCGCTGGAACAACGGCCCGACGATGAGCTGGGAGAAGAGCCCCTTGCGGGCGGTCTCGAGCATCTTCCAGCGGGACTTGAGCCGCAGCGACGCCGGTTCGCCGAACTCCAAGCCGATCATCAACCCTTTGCCCCTCACCTCCTTGAACAGCTCGTAGCGGTCGACGAGCGGGGCGAGTGAGTGCTCGAAGGCTTCTCCGGTCGCTTGGGCTCGCTCGACGATCTTCTCATCGTCGAGCGTCTGCAACGTGGCGAGCCCGGCCACCATCGCCAGCTGGTTGCGACCGAACGTCGTCGAGTGGACGACCGCCCGTTCCATCTTCGAGTACACCTTGTCGAAGACCTGGGCTGAGCACAGCGTTGCCCCGACCGGCACGTAGCCGCCGGACAGCGCCTTGGACACGGTGATCATGTCCGGAGCGAGCCCATAGTGCTCGTACGCCCACATCTTCCCAGTTCGCCCGAGCCCGGTCTGGACCTCGTCGGCGACGAAGAGCGTGCCGTACCGGTGACAGAGCGACTGGACACCGGACCAGTACGCGCCGTCGGCGAGATAGACGCCCTTGCCCTGGATCAGCTCGACGACGAAGGCCGCGACGTCGCCCCGGCGGAGCTCACGCTCGAGCTGATGCAAGTCGCCGAACGGCACCGAGTCGCATCCCGGCAGCAACGGTCCGAAACCCTCCCGGAACTCCGCCCCACCGTTCAACGACAGGGCGCCGTTCGTGAGCCCGTGGAACGAGTGTTCGGCGTGCAGCACCCGCGGGCGGCGCGTGGCGTACTTCGAGAACTTGATGGCACACTCCACCGCTTCGGCACCGGAGTTCGAGAAGAAGCACCGTTCCAGCCCATCATGGGTCCTCGCGACCAGAGCCTCGGCAAGCAGGCCCGGCAGCAGCGCGCAGTCGAGCTGGGCGAGGTTCGGGAGGTCGAGGTCGATCGCGTCGGTGAGCGCCTTCTTGATCACCGGGTGGGCGCGGCCCAGGGCGAACACACCAAAGCCGGCAAGGAAGTCGAGGTATCGCTCTCCCGAACGGTCATAGAGGTAGCAACCCTCGCCGCGCTCGTAGAAGCGGTCCATGCCAAGGGTTTTCAAGACCTTCGCTAGCTGGGGGTTCAAGAATTCCGTGTGGAGACGGAAGTTCTCGCCCCGGCGCGTGGCGATCAATTCGTGCAACTCGAAGCTCATCTGGCCTCCGGTTCGGTGCTGGCACGAGCGTACCGGTCAAGGCCGTGGGATCCAGGACGGTAGGCTGTCGGCATGTCAGCTCCCCTCCGACAAGGAGGTCGGGAGGGCCTGGACACCGGCATCGGTTCGCAAGCACGTGCCGGCCACGGCGGGCACACCGCCGCCGCTGACGTCCATGAGGTCCTCAGCCGCCACCTGCTCCTCGACGGCTTCCCGATCGTCCTCGATACTGCCAAGAGCCACGGCTCCTGGCTGGTTGACGCCCGCGATGGCACCGAGTACCTGGATTTCTACACGTTCTTCGCGTCGTCACCACTCGGGCTGAACGCTCCGGGGCTTGCTGACGACGCCGAATTCATGCGGGATCTCGCCCAGGTAGCGGCGAACAAGCCCGCCAACTCGGACTTCCAGACGACGTTCTTGGCCGACTTCGTCGAGACGTTCTCCCGCGTGCTCGGTGACCCGGCACTGCCGCACCTCTTCTTCATCGAGGGCGGTGCGCTCGCCGTCGAGAACGCCCTCAAGGTCGCGTTCGACTGGAAGTCCCGGCAGAACGAGGCGGCCGGGCGATCTCCGGAGCTGGGCACGCGGGTGATGCACCTGCAACATGCATTCCACGGCCGGAGTGGTTACACGATGTCGCTGACGAACACGGACCCGGTGAAGGTCGACCGCTTTCCGAGATTCGACTGGCCGCGCCTCACCTCGCCGGCGATCACGTTCCCGCTCGAGGACAACCTGGCCGAGGTTGAGCGGCTGGAGGCCGCCGCGCTCTTGGAGGCGACCGCCGCGTTCGAGGCGTACCCGCACGATGTGGCCTGCTTCATCGCCGAGCCCATCCAGTCCGAGGGCGGGGACCGGCACCTGCGGGCCGAGTTCCTTCAGGCGATGCAGGATCTGTGTCACCGCTACGAGGCGCTGTTCGTCCTCGACGAGGTGCAGACCGGTGTTGGCGTCACGGGCACGCCGTGGTGCTACCAGCAGCTCGGCCTCGAACCAGATGTCGTGGCGTTCGCCAAGAAAGTACAAGTCGGCGGTATCATGGCCGGGCGCGGCGTCGACTCCGAACCGCTCAACGTGTTCAAGGTCCCGAGCCGGATCAACTCCACGTGGGGCGGCAACCTTACCGACATGGTGCGGTCGACGCGCCTGCTCCAGCTGATCGAGTCGACCGGTGCCATCTCCAATGCCGCCGCCGCCGGAGCACATCTGCAGGACCGCCTGACCGAGATTGCTGAGACCATTCCGGCGATCGTCTCCAACCCACGCGGCCGGGGCCTCCTCGCCGCGATCGACCTCCCATCGAGCGCCGTTCGCGATGAGGCGCTGACGGCGCTCCGGACGAGCGGGCACGTGATCGCGTTGTCATGTGGGCCACGCTCGCTGCGATTCCGCCCGGCGCTGTCCGTCACGGCTGAGGAGATCGACCTCGGTTGTGACGCGCTTGCTCGCGTGCTGCAGAAGCTGGGGGTTTGAGCATGAGCCGGACCTGTTCCTCGGTCATCGCAGGCAAGGTCTCCGATGACGACCGCGGTGGGCGCCTTCAATCCACCAACCCCGCCCTGTTGACCGATGTCGTCGCGGATGTCGCCCTCGGTGATTCGGCGACCTTCGTCGAGGCGTGCCGGACGGCCAAAGCGGCGCAGCCCTCGTGGGCAGAAGTACCGGCGCCGATCCGCGGCAGGGTCATCGCCGAGATCGGTCGCCTCGTCGAGGCAAACTCCGAGGCGCTGGCGCGGCTGGTCACGCGCGAGGTCGGCAAGCCTTACGCGGAGTCGCTCGGCGAAGTCCAGGAGATCATCGACACCTGTGACTTCTTTCTCGGCGAGGGCCGTCGGCTCTATGGCGAGACCGTGCCGTCGGAGATGCACGACAAGGCGCTGTTCACCTTCCGCGTCCCAGTGGGAGCACTCGCCGTGGTGACCGCCGGCAACTTCCCGGTTGCAGTGCCGTCGTGGTACCTCGTACCGGGGCTCTTGTGCGGCAACACCGCCGTCTGGAAGCCGGCCGAGTACTCAGCAGCGGTCGCCACCGCCCTCTACGAACTGTTCGTGGCAGGTGGACTGCCGGAAGGCACGCTCAACCTGGTGCTCGCCGATGGACCTGCGACGTTCTCGGGAATCGAGGCAGCGCTCTCGGAGCACGTGATCGACAAGGTCGGCTTTACCGGTTCGTCGCACGTCGGCTCGCTCATCGGCGAGCTGTGCGGGCGCCACGTCCAGTCGCCGTGCCTCGAGTTGGGCGGCAAGAACCCGATGGTGGTCATGGCCGACGCGAATCTCGATCTCGCCGTCGACGGTGCCCTCTTCTCGGGATTCGGTACCGCCGGTCAGCGATGCACCTCCCTCGGCACCGCCATCGTTCACGAGTCGATCCACGACGACTTCGTCTCCCGTCTCGTCGAGCGGCTGGAGTCGGCTGCCATCGGCGACCCTTTCGAGCAAGTGCTGTACGGCCCGATGCTCGACGAGCGGTTCGCTGACCGCTTTGACGAGTACCTGCAGGATCTGATCGCGCCGCACCATGTCCTGCTCGGCAGCTCCGCCACCGGCCGGATCACCTCGGGGAACCCGCGCCCGGGTTTCGTCGGCGATCCTGACGCAGGCGTGTTCTGCCACCCGACGATCGTCGACGGTGTCCGCCTCGGCGACGAGATCGCGAGGCACGAGACGTTCGGCCCGATGGTCGGCATCGCAGCATTCTCGGACTTCGGCGAAGCGATGGCGATCGCCAACTGCTCCGGCTACGGCCTGTCGTCCTCGATCTACACCTCGTCGCCCCAGGCGGTCTTCAAGTTCCGCCAGCGCATCTCCGCCGGGATGGTGAGCGTCAACAACTCGACCTCGGGCGCAGAGGCACACTTGCCCTTCGGCGGTAACGGGCGATCGGGCAACGGCAGCCGGCAGAGCGGCAAGTGGGTCCTCGACCAGATGACCCGCTGGCAGTCGATGAACTGGGACTTCTCCGGGCACCTGCAAAAGGCCCAGATGGACACCGATGTTGTGAAGGCCGATCGGGGTTTCCGGCTCGAGAACTGAGTTCTCGGCCGGGGTACTCGGCTCTTTGCACCCGGAACACCTCCCTCAGGCTTGATGAGGGCCGAGCCTCCTCAGGCGCGCGTGGCGCCTTCCGGCGGCCGGGAAGTGCCGGTGTAGGGCCGGGACATCGGTCCGATGGCGTTCAGGTCGACCTCGATCAGGTACGGCTTGGCGGCCGACAACGCGGAGCGAAGCGCCTTGCCGAAGTCGAGCGCCGTCGTGACACGCTCAGCCTCGACGCCGAGCGCCTTCGCAGCCGCGACGAAATCCGGCGACCCGAGCTCTACCCCGATCCGGCCCGCCTCCTCGCCGTACTGCTTGTCCTGGATGTTCCGAAGAATGCCGTACCCGCCGTCACAGAACACGATGACCACCACCGGAAGCTGCTCAGCCGCGAGCGTCGCCAGCTCGGGCAGCGTGAGCATCACACCGCCGTCGCCCGCCATCAGGATCACCGGCTCTGCTCGGTCATCGCCTCTCGCAAGCAGCGCGGCCGCCGCGCCAGCTCCGAGTGCGTGAGCAAGGCCGAGGCCGATGGCAAAGCCGTTCGGGCTGATCGCAGTGCGCGAACGCGCCACCGGCAGCAGCCGGTTGCCCCACGTGTAGGCCGGGATCGTCGCGTCCTTCACGACGACGGTTCCGGGAGCAATCGCGGCTGCCACCTCGTCGAGGAGGCCCTCCTGCGCTCCGATCACGTGCCGCAGCCGTGATCGGGCGGACGCAGTCGCCTCGGCGACCCGCGCGGGCCAGCCCTCCTCCGCGCCTGCCGAAGGCCTGCTGTCCAGCGCCGCGAGGATCGCCGCCACGGCCTCCCTCGCGTCCCCGCGGAGCGGGACCCGGGCCTCGTAGCTACGACCCGGCCGATCGGGGTTCACGTCGATCTGGACGATCGTCTCGGGCAGTTGCATCTTCCAGTTCTCGGTGTTCGGCCCTTGGTAGCGGGTCCCGATGGCGATGAGCAGGTCGGCATCTCTGCACAGCGCTCGCACGTCCGGGTCCCACGAGAGATTGCCGATCACGGCGGGGTCGTCCTCGGGCAACACTCCCCGGCCGTTGGGGCTCATGATGACGCCGGCACCGATTCGCCGCGCGAGCTCTTGGATCTCGGCCTCGGCCCCGGCCGACACCGCTCCGCCGCCGGCCCAGAGCAGCGGGCGGCGGCTTGCCCGAACGACGTCCACCGCGCGGTCCAGTTCCCTGGGATCAGGCGCTGCCACCGCTACCGGCGACATGAGCGCAGTGAGCGTCTCACTCGGCACGAGTGCGGCGTCGGCGTATTGGAGGTCGATCGGCAGTTCGACGCAGACCGGGCCGCGGGGCGCCGAAAGGGCTTGCGAGATGGCGCCCGCGAGCACGGAGGCGATCTGGTCGGCGGACTGGGCGCGGTGGACAGCCTTCGACAACGAGCCGAGCATGGCGGGCTGATCGGGGACCTCATGGATGAAGCCGCGATCCTGGTCCAGATACGTCGTCTCCACCTGCCCGGTGATGTGGAGGACCGGTGAGCCCGACACGAAGGCCTCCAGCAGCCCGCCCATCGCGTTCGCCGCACCGGGGCCCGTCGAGGTCATGAACACGCCCAGCTTGCCGGTCACCCGGGCGTACGCGTCGGCTGCACCGGCGGCACCCTGCTCGTGGCGGACCGTGATGGCGCGAATGCGACCGCGCCGCCGCAGCGCGTCGTAGATCGGCAAGCTGTGCACGCTCGGGATGCCGAAGACGACTTCGACGCCAGCCTGCTCGAGAACGTCGACGACGGCATCGCCGCCGGTGTGTTGATCCATGGGTGTACCTCTCCTCGTGCTCGGCGCCACCGTAGCCAGGGCGGCGAGGCCCGAGCATCCCTGGGTTTGACACACCCTCGTCGTATCGTGATCTTCATGGCGTCATCGACCGGCTCGCGGAGCAGCTTCTGCTTCGTCCATGCCGCTGACCTGCACCTCGACACGCCATTCAAGGGAATCGGGAAGACAGCGGCCCCGGTAGCGGCGGCATTGCGCGAGGCGTCCCTCGAGGCGTTCGATGACCTCGTATCGCTGTGCCTGGAACGGCGTGCCGCGTTCCTCGTGGTCGCCGGCGACGTCTACGACGGGGCAGAGCGCGGCATCCGCGCACAGCTCCGGTTCCGGGACGGCCTGGCTCGCCTCTCTGACGCCGGCATCGCCACGTTCGTCGTGCATGGGAATCACGACCCGATCGAGTCGGGCTGGCCTGCCGTTGGTACGTGGCCGTCGGGCGTGACCGTGTTCGGGGCGGAGTCGGTCGAGGCGGTCCCGGTCGTGCGCGACGGACAGCAGATCGCCGTGGTCCACGGCATCTCCTACGGGCGACGGGAGGTCCGGGAGAACCTGGCGTTGCGTTTCTCCCGGGGAGCTGGGCCGGGCCTCCAAATCGGGGCGCTCCACTGCAACGTCGGTGGCGCTGCGGAAGGACACGAGGACTACAGCCCGTGCTCGCTCGATGACCTGCATCGCGTCGGCCTGGACTACTGGGCCCTCGGTCATATCCACACCACACTGGTGCTCAGCGGGCGGCCTCATGGCGACGAGCCGTGGGTCGTGTATCCCGGGAACCTGCAGGCACGCAGCCCGAAGCCGAGCGAGCGCGGCGCCAAGGGAGCGGTCGTCGTGGAGGTACGAGACTCGCGGGTCGCCAGCGTCGAATTCGTCGCGTGCGACAGGGTCCGCTACACAGGGCTGGACCTCGACGTCAGCTCACTGACTTCCGTCGAGGCGGTGCGGGATCTCCTCGTCGACGAAGCTCAGAGCGAGCTGGACCGGGCGGGCGGGCGGTGCCTGGTGCTGCGGGCCCGGCTGACGGGCAGGAGCGAGGCGCACGCGTCGCTGCAACGGCCCAGGACGATCGATCAGCTTCTGGAGTCGGTACGCGACGACCGTGAGCTGCGGCGTCCGTGGTGTTGGTGGGACCGCATCGAGGACGCGAGCGCGCCACTCATCGATGTCAGCGAGCTGAGGGGCGGCTCCGATTTCGCGGCGGATCTCATCGGGACGTTCGATCTGTTGGTTGCCCAGGTCGCCGCCAGCGGTACCGGGGCCGGGCTGGACACGGACCTGGCGGCCGATCTCGCCGAGGAGATCACGGCGACGCTTCCAAAGGTGCTCCGTGCACGGGCGCTCAGCTCCGGATTCGATGCTGCCGATCTGCTGGCAGCCGGCCTCATGACGGCGCTCGACGAGCTGGGAGCCGGCGAGACCTTCGCTCGCACGGGGTACTGACGTGGCTCGGTGCCAGCGGGTTGGACTTATGGCCTCGTGGCCGCGCCTGAGAGAAGGTGGCTGAGATGCGGTTGTCCTCGTTCCACATCGACGGTTTCGGAGCGCTCAACGACTTCGGGCTCGACGAGATGGCGCCCGGGCTCGTGGTCCTGCTCGGGCCGAACGAGGCCGGTAAGTCGACGTTGTTCGATTTTCTCGCCGGCGTCCTGTTCGGTTTCCCCACGAGGAGGGACAACCCACGCTTCCACGCGCCGGTTCGCGGGGGACGTCATGGCGGGCGCGTGAACTTCCTCGACGAGGCGGGAGGCACCTGGACCGTCGAGCGGTACGCCGGCACGCAGCGGAGCCTCCGGGTTCGGCTTCCCGACGGCTCAGAGGGAGACGAGCGCAGCTTGACTCGGGCCCTCGCAGGCGCGAGCAGCAGTCTCTTCCGCGCCGTGTTCGCTGTCGGGCTCGACGATCTGGGGCAGATGGACAACCTGGAGAGCGACGAAGTCCGCGAGCTCTTGTTCGCGGCGAGCATCTTCGGTCAGCGGCACTCGGCTACGAAGGCTATGAAGCACTTGCTCGATGCCCGCGACGATCTCGCCCGGCCACGGCGTGACGATGCGGTCGCGAACCGCCTCGGACGGGAGCTGGAAGGCGTTCGATCAGACCTCTTGGCCGCTCGGCATGAATCAGCCGGCTACGAACAGTTGCAGCACCAAGCCGAGCGGATCGACGGGGAGGTGCGAGCGATCCGATCCGGCCTGCTCGAGCTGCGCAACCGGGAGCGCGAGCTCCAACTGCTCGAACGGTGCTGGCATCCCTACCGCAAGGGCAACGCGGCACGAGGCGAATTGGCGACCTTGCCCGAGGCAGGACTCGCCTCGGCGCTGCTCGAACGGGGACCCGAGGTCCGCTCCCTCGCTGCCGGGCACTCTGGCCACCTCGAGCGGGTGGAGAAGCTTGCCGAGCTCCACCTGTCGGCAGAGAGGCTCAACGAGTCGATCGAGGGAGCGTTGTCGTCGCTTGGCACAGGCTGGACGAGGGAGCGAGCCCGCTCGATCGTCGCTCCACAGCTGCTCGCCGACACGGCGCGTGCCACCTTCGCCCGGCTGGGCGAGCTGAGAACCGACCTCGCCTCTGCCGATGCCGTGCTCGCGCAAGTCGAGGCGCTGCTCGCCACATCGGAAGCGGCCCAGCATGCGGGGGACATCGTGCCCGGTGGACAGGTTCCGACATGCTCGGAGCTCGAGCAGCGAGCGGAGGCGCTGGACGAGCTGAAGCAGCGCTTGGCCGAGGTGGAACACTGGGAGCTCGCGCGACTTGCCGAAGAGCGGGACGCCAAGACGGACGTCCCAGTCACGACCACGCCGGAACGCTCCACGCGCCTGGCCGCCATCGCGCTCGCCGCAGCTGGAGTCGTCGTCGCCGGCCTCGGCGCCGCTTTGTTAGGTCATGGGCTTCTGGCGATCGCGTCAGTGACGCTGCTCCTCGGCATCGTTCTCGTCGTGTGCGGTGGGCTGCTGCTCGTGGCGTTGTCCCGGCGATCTGCCTCGTCGAGAGCCGGCAAGAGCGCGGAGACCGGCGATACAGGAGAGGCTGCCGGGGCATCCAGACAGGCTGCGGCTGGCCGGGCCGCCCTCCTCGATCGCGGCCGGGCTCGTGTGGACGCGCTCGCCGGCACGCTCGGGCTCGACACACCGGCGTCGCGGGTCGACGTCGAGCGCTGCGCTGCAGCCCTGCAGCGACAGCGCGACGAGCGGCGCAAGCTCGACGACCGGGCGGCGGCGCGATCCGAGGCCGAGGACCGGGTCGCGGGCGCACGTGACGCCCGGGAGCTGGCACTCGGCGCCCTCGGCGCCGAGTGCCAGGCTCACGGGGCCTGGTGCGCCCGCCACGGTCTGGCCGCAGGCGGCGAGCACGAGACACTCGAGGCGGTCGCGGCGCTGATCGACATCCACGGGAAGCTCGACGCCCTGGATCGGGTCTCGAAGGCGACGGCGGAGATCGAACCGTCCGTGAGGGCCTTTGCCCGGCGATGCCAGGAGCTGCTCGACTCGATCGGCGCTGAGGGTGTCGCGAATGCCGCCTCGGAGCGCGCTGCCGACGACGCCGACGCTCTCGGCGCCCAGGTGACGCGACAGCTTCGCCGGCTGGATGACGCCGTGGCGGTGGAGGCTCGACGGGCCGAGCTACAGCGCGACGCGGCCGTTGCTGCCGCAGAGCTGGAGGACGCGCTGGGTGCTGGGGACGACGGCAATCGCCTTCGGCGCGAGCTCGCTACCGGCAGTCTGCTCAAATGGGCCACCGAACGCGAGGAGCTGCAACCGTCGATCGAGGACCTGCAGCGAGCCGAAGAGGCCGCGGTCCGCCAGCACCAGTCGACTGCCGAAGCCATGGCCCAGATCGCCGGCTCGGATCGTATCGCCGAGCTCGAGCAGCGCGAAGCCGAGCTCACCGTAGAGCTGGATGGGGTGCTGCACGAGTACCTCGTCCTCGGAACCGCGCGGTCTCTCCTGCAGCGGACTCTCGCTCGGCACGAGCGCGAGCGCCAGCCAGCGGTTATCGCCAAGGCTGCCGCACATTTCCAGCGAGTCAGCGGCGGCCGGTATGTGGGCCTTTGGGCCGACGCCGGATTCGACGGCAAGCAGGCGATCCGCGTCGTGTCGACCAAAGGCGAGCCCATCGATGCGGCCAGTCTCAGCCGGGGCACGATCGAACAGCTCTACCTGTGCCTGCGCCTCGGCTTGGCTGACTGCTTCGCCGAGCGGTCCGTTTCGCTGCCTGTCGTGCTCGACGACGTGCTCGTCAACTTCGACCCGGAACGAGCGCGCGCGGTGGCCACCGAGCTCGCCGCCAGCGCCCGTACCCACCAGATCGTCTTCATGACCTGTCACCCTCACCTTGCCGAGCTGGCGCTGCGTGCGAGCAGCGAAGGGCCGACGCGGTCTCAACTGATCGAGCTCGGGCGGGTCGCGTAGGAGCGAGTACGCCTGGCTCATCAGATGGCGCCCGAGAGCGGGCCGACGAGTCCCGGATCGTGCGGCTTGGCTCGATCGACGGACCACTTAGGCTCACCGGCCAGCCCCCGGCGACCAGGAAGCGCCGCTCAGAACGGAGTCGTGCAGTACGGCGGGCGGTCGTTGGCAAACATGCGAGCCGCCAATTTCGCCGCGCCCGCTGAACGTTGCCGGATGCGCCCGACCTCGGCGAGTGGCAACGGCGACACGCCGCCCAAGTAGATGCTCGCCAGCGTGGAGGCATCGAGCTCGACGTCCGGCTCGGCCCCAGTCCGCTCGACCTCGGCACTACCCCACTCCTCGGCAACGACCATGCGATAGCTGCCTGAGTTCCAAGAGCAGAACGGATCGGAGACACCGATCACAAGGTCGCCTGGGACCGCGTAACGGCGAGCGCCGAGGCAGAGTCCGACGTCGACAAGCCGTACCCATGACCGGTCGTTGGTCTGGACGCAGCGCAGCTGACGCGGCTCGGCGAGCAACCACTTGATGGGCTCGTCAATAGGACGCCCGGGAGCGCGAAGCTCGACGGTGAGATCGACCCCTAGCAGGAAGCCCCAAGTCGCCACGTACGCAGCAGGAGTCAACGCGCACAACTCGTGCACGACGAGCCGGCGCGGGTTGTGCGCAGGACGCTCGATGAGGACCACCTCGTAGGCGACATACCCGTCGAGGCGTCCGTCCTCCTCGTACACGGCATAGAAGCGCCGGGCGAGGTCGTCCCCGCCGGCTTCGCCGAGAGCTGTGGTGTAGTCGATCTCGTGGCGGTCGAGCTCCCCCGCCCGAGTGGCGGCGTAGTCGGAGTACACGGCGGGAAACGCCTCGGCGGCTTGGTCTCGCCGGAGCAGTCGCATCCGCCCTGGCGCGAATTCCTCGGCCGACCTCGCCAAGCGGCCGACTCGCTTGTCGACCAGGTACGTGGAGCCGAACGTCGACTGGCCGTAGCCGAAGCGCCCGTAGATCCCGCCCTCGCTGGCGTACAGCGCGGCGGCGATCTCTCCTCGACCGCGGATGTCTTCCAGCTGGTAGCGCATGAGCGAGCGCAGGCGACCCTGGCGCCGGTGCGAAGGCAGCACTGCGACGGCGACCACCATCGCAGTCGGCACACGGTGCAGGCCTGGGACCGTCATCATCGTGTGCTCCGAAGCGGCCGTTCCAACGACCTGGCCCTCGTCACGGGAGACAGCGACCCGATCCCGGTCCATGCCCGCGACCACGAGGTCGAGGAACCCCTGTGACATCCGAGCGCCGAAGGCCGCCGCGTCGGTGTCGACGAACGCGTCGACCTCGTCTTCGCGCAACGAGCTGATGGGGAACGAAGGATCGTCGGAGCGGCTCACGTCGTCGGGGGCCATGGCAGCGAGTCTGTCACGGTGTTACAGCGACATCGGTCACGATCCGGGCAACCCGGCACCTCGGGACCCCCTCAGGTCAGATGTGGGCTGGGTCTCAAGAACAGGAGGCCTCGTGCCGTCGCTGACGCCATTGTTCGGTGGGTCAACCCCCCGGCCAGTCCTGAGCCCGACGTAGGCGGCTCAGGACGGCCGGTCAGTTATCAGCAGGTGGATGGGTCTCGCGTTCGTGCTCGATGGTCTTGCGAATGAGCTCGACACGCGCCTCGCTCGCGTTCACGTCATCACCCTGCGCTTCGACCAGAGCGCGGCGGTCGGCTTCGGCCTCGGCGGCCGCGCCGGCGTCAGCCGCCGCCAGCCGAGCCTCGATGCCTTCGGCTACGAGCTTCTCCGCCTCGGCCACAAGGGCTTCGACCATCTCGTCCTCCGGGACGACCCGGACGATCTGCCCCTTGATGAACAGGTGCCCGCGCTTGCGGCCTGCCGCGATGCCGAGGTCGGCCTCTCGCGCCTCTCCGGGGCCGTTCACGACGCATCCCATAATGGCGATCTGCAGCGGAAGGTCCCGCTCCTCGAGCAAGGCCTGCGCCCGCTTCGCCACACCGATCACGTCGATCTCAGCGCGGCCGCATGAGGGGCAGGCGATGAGGTCCACGCCCTTCCGCTCGCGGAGGCCGAGCGCCTCGAGCAACTGCCGCCCGGCGCGCGCCTCCTCAACCGGATCGGCCGTCAACGAGTACCTGATCGTGTCGCCGATCCCTTCAGCCAGCAACGTGGCGATACCCGCCGTCGCTTTCAACAGGCCGGCCGGAGGTGGCCCGGCTTCGGTGACCCCGAGGTGGAGCGGATGATCGAACGTGTCGGCAGCCAAGCGGTACGCCTCGATCATGAGCGGGACGTTCGAAGCCTTGACCGAGATCTTCACGTCGTGGAAGTTGACCTCCTCGAAGTACGCCAGCTCCATGCGAGCCGATTCGACCAGCGCCTCGGGGGTGGCCCCGCCGAAGCGCTTGTACAGCTCAGGGTGCAACGATCCGGCATTGACCCCGATACGGATAGGGACGCCGCGGTCGCGTGCCTCGGCTGCGATCTGCTTGATCTCTTCAGGCTTGCGCAAGTTGCCGGGGTTGAGCCTCAGGCCATGCACGCCGGCATCGAGTGCTGCGAGCGCCATCTCGTGATGAAAATGCACGTCGGCCACGATCGGGACCGGTGACCTCGGCACGATACGAGCCAGGCCTTCCGCCGCCGCCTGCTCGTTGCAGGTGCACCGCACGATGTCGGCGCCGGCGGCCGCGAGCGCGTACACCTGGGCAAGCGTGCCCTCGACATCCGCTGTCTTCGTGACGGTCATCGACTGCACGCTGATCGGGGCGCCTCCGCCGACCGCGACGTTGCCGACCTTGATCTGGCGCGTCATGCGCCGTTGTGTCGTCGCCACCGCTGGTCGTGCCATACCTTCGAGACTAGGACTCGTCAGCCGTGACGATCGCGCGGGAGCGGCCACGCGCGGGCCGGCGGAGCGGGGGCGGTGGCGGCGCGTGCCGCGAAAAAGTCGCAGGAGAGCAGGCCGGCGGCTTCTCAGCCGCCCGGCAGGTGAACGGGCTGGACGATATTCGCGTACAGGGCGCCCAGGCCGATGATGACGATGAAGGCCAGGAAGAGGTAGGCGAACGGCAGCAGCTTGGTGATGTCGGCGTGGTACGCCCGGCCTTTGCGCGAGCGGAGGCGCTCGTAGACGGCGATGGCAACGTGGCCCCCGTCGAGCGGCAGCATCGGCACCATGTTGACCACCCCGACGAACAAGTTGATGGCCGCCAGCAGCAACAGCAGGTTAGAGATCCCGTAACCGATCACCTCGGAGCCAAGCTCGATCGCTCCGAGGAACGAGAGGATCTGGCCGTTCGACGACGAGCCACCGCCACCGGCCGTGCCGGCCGATCCGCTGCAAGGACTGCCACCGCCGCCCTTGCTGCCGCCGCTCCCGGGGCTTGTCGTGCTCGGATGGTTGCCGGCGGTGGCGACCTGATGACCGAATTCTTGCAGGCCGTGGAGTGAGAACACCTCGGCCAGCCCGGAGAAGGTCCCGCCTACGAGGCTCCCGAACTGAGACGTCGTCTTCGAGATGGACGCGAGCGGGCCGTAGGTGACCTGCCGGGTGGTGCCTAGCTCGACGCCGATCTCTGCCTTCTCGTGATGCTGGGTACGGCCGTTCGAGCAGACCGCCACCTGGCGATTGACCGGCGTCACGACGAGGTGCACGGCGTGACCGCCTCGGCGGACGACCACGTGAAGACGCTTCCCGGCACTCTTCGAGATGACGGCGGTCAGGGCCGAGTACGTCGGCGTGGCGTGCCCGTCAACGGAGACGAACACGTCGCCGGCCCGGAAGCCTGCGAGCCGGGCCGGCGCCGGCTTGCCGCCGAATTGCAAGAGACTGTCCACTGTCGGCGCGCTCGACGTCGCCACGCCAGCCAGGGCGAACGCGCTCCACACGAGCACGAACGCAAGGATGAAATGCGAGATCGACCCGGCACTGGCGACGAGGACGCGCCGAGGGAAACCGGCCTGGCGATAGCTCCGGGTCTCGTCGGCGGGGTCGACCTCCTCGAGCATCGTCATGCCGACGATCTTCACGTAGCCGCCCGCCGGCAGCGCCTTCACGCCGTAGGTCGTCTCACCGCGCCGCACGGACCACAGCTTGGGTCCGAAGCCGAAGAAGTACTCCGTGACCTTCATGCCGCTCCACTTTGCGGTCGCGAAGTGAGCCAACTCGTGCACCATGACCATGACGACGAGCGCGAGCACGACGACGAGCACGCCGACACCGTGGAGGATGATGGCGGCCCCGACGAACGCGAGCACGACGAGAGCCAGCTTGGCCAAGGCCGCGCCGAGGCTGGAGGACCCCTCGCTCTCCTTTCCACCTTCCCCGCCCGATCGCGCGGGTTGGGGGTCGCCAGAGGCAACCGATCGAATGTCGCCTGTCGAGGAGCCGACGCTCAAGCAGCCTGCTCTCGACGGTCGACTGCCCGCGCAGCGAGCAACCTTGCCTCCGCATCGACTGCGAGCACGTCGTCCACGGTTGCCAGTCTCGTCAGTTCGTGCACAGAAAGGGCGTCACCAACGACTTCAGCGATCCCGCTCCACGTCAGCCGGCCTTCGAGGAACGCCGCCACCGCCACTTCGTTGGCGGCGTTCATGCAGGCCGGAGCGCTGTTGCCTGCACGACCAGCGGCGAACGCCAAGGTCAGGCACTTGAACGTCTCCAGATCGGGCGGCTCGAACTCGAGTTGGCTGGCCTTCGTCCAGTCCAGCGCCCCGTACGCGACCTCGAGGCGTGTGGGGTAGGCCAACGCGTAGCCGATCGGCAACCGCATGTCCGGGTTAGACAGCTGGGCGAGCGTCGCGCCGTCACGGAACTCCACCATCGAGTGCACGATCGACTGGGGGTGGATCACGACGTCGATGCAGTCGTAGGACAGGCCGAACAGCTCGTGGGCCTCCAGCACCTCAAGGCCCTTGTTCATCAGCGTCGAGGAATCCACGGTGATCTTCGGGCCCATCTTCCAGGTCGGGTGGTCGAGCGCCTCGTTCACCGTGACCGAAGCGAGCTCGTTGAGCCGCCGTCCGCGGAACGGCCCTCCACTCGCTGTGAGCACGAGGCGAGCCACGCCGTCGGTGGTCCCGCCGAGGCACTGATGGATCGCGCAGTGCTCCGAGTCGACGGGAACGAGCTCCGCCCCGTCCGTAGCCCGAGCGGCCTGCACGATCGGCGCGCCGGCTACGAGCGATTCTTTGTTGGCGAGTGCCAGGCGCTTGCCCGCCGCCAGTGCAGCCACAGTCACGTCGAGCCCGGCAAACCCCACGACCGCGTTCAGCACCACGTCCCCGCAGTCGACAAGCGAGGCGAGGGACCCCGGGCCGGCTCGCACCTCGGTTCCCGCTGGGACGAGAGCTTCGAGCTCGTCGGCCGACGATGTCTCAGCGATCGCGACGACGGCCGGCCGGAACCTACAGGCCTGGGCGGCGAGAGCGGCGACCGAGGATCCCGCACCGAGGGCGGCGACCTCGAAACGTTCCGGTGCGGCGGCGACAACGTCGAGCGCCTGCGTGCCGATCGAGCCGGTCGATCCAGCGATGACGATCTTGCGAGGCGCGCTCAACAACAATGCCCGTCAGCCGTGGAAGAGTCGGATGAGGCAATACGTCGCCGGCAGGACGAATAGCAGGGCGTCGATCCGGTCGAGCAGGCCACCGTGGGCGGGTAGCACACTGCCCATGTCCTTGACCCCGAGCTCGCGCTTGATCATGGACTCGGCGAGATCGCCGAGCGGCGCGAACACCGCCACGACGACGCCGAGCTCGGCAGCATGCGCAATGGTCCAAGGCGCCATCTGGCTCGTCACGCCGATGGCCACAGCGATGGCAGCGAAGCAGCCGCCGAACAAGCCCTCCCACGTCTTGTTCGGGCTGATGGCCGGAGCGAGACGGTGCTTGCCGATCCAGCTACCGAACGCATACCCGCCGACGTCATAGGCAACGGTCGCCTCGATGGCCCCGAGCAGGTAGGCGACGCCATGGCGATGACCGAACAGGGTCGGATCGAGCAGCAACCCGGCGAAACCCCCCATCCCGATCCACGCCCAACCCATCACCGTCGCCGAGAGGTTGGCGATCCGCGACTTGCGGGTGAGCCCGAGCAGGTACCAGCCCATCGTCGCCATCACGAAGAAGGCACCGACCACAGGGAATGCCTGTGGGCCCTTCAGGTACGCGCCAATGGCGAGCGCCGGCACGCCGAGCAGCCCGAGCAGCACCGCCGGGCGATAGCGTGCCCGGCGCAGCGCCTGGTAGCACTCGGCGATCGACACGATCAGCACGAGCGACACGAGCGCGAGGGCCAGGGGCGGCCCGGCAAGAAAGCACAGCAACGCCACGACCCCGACCCCGAGCCCGGTGACGGTGGCGATGATGGGGTCGCGCTTGCCTCCCGACTGAGTCGCCGGCGCCCCTACCGCGTCCGCCGTACCGGGGGCGCCCGACGCTGGCGCCGGCGCGGTCTCCGAGTCGTTGCCCGAGGTCGTCTGTCGCTTACGCCCGGCAAAGGTGACTTTCACCCGGTGAGCCGGCTTTCCGCGGTCTCGCGCCGAAGGTTCGGTCGTGGCAAGCCCGGACCTACCGCCGCCATCGGCCGAGCTCCGCCCGGCCTCGGTCTCCTCCCACGGATCGCCTTCGTCGTTCTCGCCGGCCCAAGCCGCAGCGTTCTCGCCGGCTCGATCGTCATATCCCGCGTCAAACTCGTTGACACCCGCTGTCGGATGGAACGAGCCAGCCGTGGTCGAGCCACTGCTCGCTGGATCAACGACGAAATCGAACGCGAACGGGTCGGGCTCATCCGGGCTCAGCGTGTGCTCGGCGACGGAGGTACCCTCGTTGACGAGGTCCGCGAACGTCAAATCGTCGTGGGCCCAATCGCTCTCGACTTCACGCCACACCGGCCCCGGAACGGTCGGGGTGCGATCGGCCAGCGGATGCTCGAGCAGAACCCGCGGGATCTCTCGCGTCGGGGGGTCTCGCCAGTCCGGCAACGGAGCCGCCTCGGACGCCGGCGCGAACGTGTCCGCCGGAAGGTGGTCCTCATCGGCCTGATCGGGAGCGCCTGCGACGGGCGGGGCCGGTACAAGGCCGGCGGCAACGCCCGCCTCGATGCCCTCGATGCGCGCCCGCATGTGCGGCGACCGCCGGGACGGGGGCGCTGACGCCTCGGTCGCAGAGTCGCCCTCGCCCGCGATGGCTCGGGTCCCGGCCACGTCGCCTTCGGCGATCTCCCCACCAAGTCCCAGCTCACCGACGTCACTCACGTCGTTGCCTTCGGTGACGGGATCGATGGTATAGGCCTCCGGGCGCTCGTCTCGATCTTCCAATGTGGACTCCCTCACGACGCAGAGCCGCTGTCAGCGCTCAGAGTTCGAGCAATTCCTTCTCCTTGGCCGCCAGCTGGTGCTCGACCTGAGCGATCAACTCGTGGGTCAGCTTCTCAAGTTCCTTCTCGGCGCGCTCCAACTCGTCGGATGAGATCTCACCGTCCTTCTCGAGTGCCTCCAGCTCGTGGCGAGTGGCGCGGCGCACATTGCGGACGGCCACGCGACCGTCCTCGGCCCGGTGCCGGACGACCTTCACGAGCTCCTTGCGTCGCTCGGTCGTCAGCTCAGGAAAGACCAGCCGGATCACCGTGCCGTCATTGGACGGATTAATACCCAGATCAGACGACGAGATTGCTTTCTCGATAGCTTTCAGCGCTCCCTTGTCGTACGGCGATACGACGAGCACCCTCGGTTCGGGCACGCTGAAGCCCGCCACCTGCTGCATCGGCACCTCGGTGCCGTAGTAGTCAACCCGGAGCTTCTCGATCAGCACCGGCGACGCCCGCCCAGTCCGGACCGAGGCGAAGTCGGCTTTGGCGTGATCGACCGCCTTGTGCATCCGCTCACGGCACTCCTCGAGGGCCGCCTGGATGAGCTCGGAGCCCTCGGTCGTCACGAGATCAGCGTACCGATCCGCTCGCCCGCGAGGGCGGCTCGGATGTTGCCGGGCTGCATGATGTCGAATATCAGGATCGGGATGGAGTTGTCGCGGCAGAACGTGATCGCGGTGAGGTCCATGACGCGCAGATCGCGCGATACGACATCCATGAAGCCAATCTCCTCGTACCGGACGGCATCGGTATCGAGCCGGGGATCAGCGCTGTACACACCGTCCACGCCTGAATGCGTGCCTTTCATGATGGCGTCTGCCTCGATCTCGGCTGCGCGCAGAGCGGCAGGCGTATCGGTCGTAAAGTACGGGCTGCCCATCCCCGCTGCGAGGATTACCACTCGCCCCTTCTCGAGGTGGCGGATCGCCCGCCGCCGGATGTACGGCTCGCAGACCTCGGCCATCTGGATGGCCGACAGCACGCGTGTGGGCTGGCCCTCCCGCTCGATGGCGTCTTGTAGCGCCAGAGCGTTGATCACGGTTGCGAGCATGCCCATGGTGTCCGAGGTGGCGCGGTCCATCCCTTCGCCGGCGCCGATCGTGCCACGCCAGATGTTGCCGCCACCGACGACGACCGCCATCTCCACCCCGAACTCGGAGCGTGCCGCGCTGATCTCGCGGGCCAGCCGCCCGACGGTGGCGGCGTCGATCGTCTCGTCGGAGGCCGCGCTCGCGAGCGCCTCGCCGGACAGCTTCAGTACGACGCGTCCCCACCGGGGCAACGCCACCGCTCCAGTGGCGACAAGAGCCGGCCCGTCGGGCATCTCAAGACCCGACGACGACCTGGGCGAACCGGAGCAGATCGGCGCCGCCGTGGGAGGCCAAGAGGCCAGCGATCGCCTGCTTCTCGTCTCGCACGTACGGCTGCTCGAGGAGACACCGTTCCTTGAACCAGCCGTTCAAGCGACCCTCGATGATCTTCGGCAGTGCTGCCTCGGGCTTGCCCTCGTTGCGCGAGATCGTCTCGATCGTCTGGCGCTCGGCGGCGACGGCATTTTCGGGGACATCCTCCCGGCGCAGGTATTCGGGCCGGGAGAATGCGACGTGAACAGCGATGTCGTGGGCAAGCTCCTGGCTACCGCCGGCGAGCTCGACGAGGACGGCATTGACGCCCCGGGCGTTCTGGATGTGCAGATAGCTGCCGATGACCGATCCCTCAGCTGCTTCGAAGCGCCGAGTCTGGCCGATGGCGATGTTCTCTTTCAAGGTCACGGCGAGCTTCTCGACGCGCTCGCGCTGTGCCTCGAGCGCGGTCTCGCCGCCCGCAGCCAGCTCGGCTGCGAGCTCGTCGACGAGCTGTACGAAGTCCGCCGACTTGGCGACGAAGTCCGTCTCACACTCGAGGGCCACGATCGCGCCGACGTGGCCGTCGACGACGACCGCGACGGCACCCTCGGAGCGGTCACGGTCGGCTCGCTTGCCGGCGCTCACCTTGCCCTGCTCGCGCAGCCACTGCGCCGCCTTTTCGAGATCGCCGTCATTCTTGAGCAGCGCCTCCCGGCAGTCCAAGATGCCCGCGCCGGTGAGCTTGCGCAGCGCGGCGATGTCCTTGGCTGTGAACTCTGCCATCTACTTCAACCTTCCGTGGTGTCTGTCTCAGTTACCTCGGCGCCGGCCTCCCGCGGCGCAGGTGCCTCGACGGGCTCCTCCGCGACGGGCTCCACCGGAGCCTCCGCCACAGCCGTGGCGGGCGGAGCGTCCGCAGGGGCCGGTGCGGCCTCCGCAACCGGGGTCGCGGGTGCCTCGGCCGCAGGGGCCGGTGCGGCCTCCGCAACCGGGGTCACGGGTGCCTCGGCCGCTGGGGCCGGCGCGGCCTCCACAACAGGGGTCGCGGGAGCCTCTGCCACCGGGGTCTCCGCTACCGCCACGGCGGTCGCAGTCGCCGCAGGGGCCGGTGCGGAACCGGCGAGGGTGTCCTCGCCGGAGTCGCCACCGGCACCGGCGGTCGCACCGGCGGTCGCAGCAGCGCCAGCAGGAGCAGACGACGGCAAAGGCCCAGCCGGTACCGAGTCCCCGATGCGCGGCCCGCCCGACTCGACCAGGTTCCTGCGGGAAGCGATGAAACGCCCCTCCTCCACGGCATCGGCGATCACCCGGCACAACAGGCGACCCGCGCGGATGGCGTCGTCGTTGCCCGGGATCACGAAGTCGATCACGTCCGGGTCGCAGTTCGTGTCGACCACGGCGACGACCGGCAGCCCGAGCTTGTTGGCCTCGGTGACAGCGATGTGCTCCTTCTTCGTGTCGATCACGAAGATGGCGTCCGGCGGGCGCTGCAGCCGGCGGATACCGCCGAGGTTGCGCTCGAGCTTCTCCAGCTCACGCTGGTGTTGGAGCGCCTCTTTCTTGGGCATGGCGGCGAACTCGCCGGACTCGCGCGAGGTCTCGAGCTCCTGCAGCTTGCGCACACGGCCGGCGACCGTCTGGAAGTTCGTGAGCATCCCGCCCAGCCACCGCTGGTTCACGTACGGCATGCCGCACGCCACGGCGAACTCCGACACCGGGTCCTGGGTCTGCTTCTTCGTCCCGACGAACAGGATCGTCCCGCCTCCCGCCACGAGATCGCGGACGAACGCATAGGCGGTGTTGATGCGCTCGAGGGTCTGATTCAGGTCAATGATGTAGATCCCGTTGCGCTCTCCGAAGATGAATCGCTTCATCTTCGGGTTCCAGCGACGGGTCTGGTGACCGAAATGGACCCCGGCCCCGAGCAGTTCCTTCATCGTGACGACGGCCACAGTTGACTTCCTCCCGGCGGTTGAGCTGATCCGGGCACGGCGCCTGCACGGCGACCGCGGGTGTACCCGGACGAGACTGTGAACAAGGTGCAAGGCCCGATCGGACCTCGGCGAAGATCGTAGCCGCTGCAATGACCGACTCTGCCAGCACCAGGCAGACGAGCGTGGAAGGCTTGTGGGGTCCTCAGCCCATCTCGTCGCGCAAGCGGTGCCGGAGCTGGTGGACCGCCTTCGTGTGAATCTGGCAGGCCCGGCTCTCGGTCACGCCCAGGATGTCCCCGATCTCGGACAGGTTCAACCGCTCGTAGTAGTACAGCGTGAGCACGGTGCGCTCACGCTCGGCCAGGCTGGCGATGGCCCCGGCGACGAGGCGCCGGGTCTCTTGGATTTCGAGTCGCGCGGCGGGCCCGTCTTCACTGTCGGCGATCGTGTCCCCGAGCGTCCGGAACCCCTGACCTCCCGTGAACAGCACTTCGTCGAGCTGCAGAACGCTCGCCCGCGTCGTCTGGCTCAGCATCGAGTCCAGCTCGGCGGCGGAGATGCCGAGCTCCGCTGCCAGCTCGTCATCGGTAGGTGAGCGTTGCAGGCGGTTCTCGAGCTTCGTGTAGGCCGCATCGGCAGCCCGCGCCTTGGCTCGGACCGATCGGGGCACCCAGTCGATCGATCGCAGCTCGTCCAGGATCGCGCCGCGGATTCGCGGCACTGCGTACGTCTCGAACTTGAAGCCCCGATCAGGATCGAATTTCTCGATCGCATCGATCAAGCCGATGATCCCGTAGCTCACGAGGTCGGCGCCGTCGAGGGAACTGGGAAGGCGCGACAGCACCCGGCTGGCCACGAACTTCACCAGCGGCGAGTAGTGCAGGATCAAGCGATCCCGTGCCGACCGCCCGCCGCCGGCTTTGAACTCCGCCCAGAGCTCCTCGACGGTCTCGATGCGCTTCACGCTCATGGTGGTCATGCCCTCGGGTGCGCGTTCCGGTACGCACCCACGAGCCGCTCCGTGGAGACGTGTGTGTACACCTCGGTCGTGCGAAGACTGGCATGACCGAGCAGTTCCTGTACGACCCGCAAGTCCGCGCCGCCATCGAGCAGGTGCGTGGCGTAGGTGTGGCGGAGCGCGTGCGGGTGCGTCGGTACCGGCGATCGGCGATCGAGGACGCGCCTTACATCTCGCGGCGTAATCCGCCGGCGCCGGGCATTCAAGAACACTGCTGGCGTGGCGTCGGCAGGATCGAGCAAGTGAGTGCGTCCGCGGGTCAGGTACGCCGATACGGCTTCCACGCTGGGCTCGCTGAGCGGCACCCGCCGCTGCTTGGACCCCTTCCCCCAGACGGTGACGGCGCGGGCCGTCAGGTCGAGATCCGCCAAGTCGAGCCCGCACAGCTCGCCCACACGGAGCCCACTGCCGTACAGGAGCTCGAGGATGGCGTCGTCCCGCAGCCGACGAGCCGGATCCTCAGCCTCGTCGGCCGCCCGCACACCGTCGAGCAGCTCGTCCAGCTCACTCGGCGCCAGCACCCGGGGTAGGCGCGCCTCGCCCGCCGGCGCTATCAATCGCCTGGCCGGATCGGAGTCGATGACGCCCGTGCGCCGGAGCCAAGCGAAGTAACTCCGGAGTGCGGAGGCCTTGCGGGCGATGGAACGGCGGGCGTAGCGGCGGGTGGCCAGGTACGCGAGATATCGACGCAGCACCAGGCGATCAACGCTGCCTGGATCCTCCACGCCAGAGCGTTCGAGCCACTCGAGAAACCCAACGACATCTCCCTCATAAGCCCTACGGGTGGCGGGCGACTGCCCGGCTAGCGAGCGCACGAAGCCATCAACCTCGAACCCCACAGCGAAACGGTACCTGAGCACGACGCCTGACCGCGGCTCCGTCACCCATCGGGTCCTCAAGTAGGGGAAGATGTTGCATATGACCAGCCGAATCCTCCTCGTCGAAGACGACGAACGTATCCGAGCCTCGATGCGGTTGTCGCTCGAGGACGAGGGGTACGACGTCGAGGAAGCAGGCAGCGGCGAGGAGGCACTGGAGGCTCATGCCCGTTCGCTCGTCGGCGGGGGCTTCGATCTGTTGGTCATCGACATCATGCTGCCGGGGATGGACGGCTTCGAGTGCTGCCGGGAGCTCCGCAAGGTGTCCACCGTGCCGATCATCATGGTGACGGCGCTCACCGACACGGCTCACGTGGTGACGGGTCTCGAAGCTGGGGCCGACGACTATGTCACCAAGCCCTTTGAACCGAAGGAGCTGGCAGCGCGGATCCGCGCCCTGCTCCGCCGAGCCAGGGCCACCGATGGCGGCCCTGTCTCGCTCGTCTTCGGGGACCTCGAGATCCTCCGGGAAGCCGGCGTCGTCCGCAGCCGGGGCGAGGAGGTGCACCTCACTAGGACGGAGTTCCTGCTGCTGTGCGAGCTTGCCGCCAACAGCGGCAAGGTGCTCTCCCGTGAGCAACTGCTGGAGCGGGTCTGGAGCTATGACTACTTCGGCGATGGCCGGTTGGTCGACGTTCACGTTCGCCGCCTGCGCACCAAGATCGAGAGCGACCCCAGCGAACCGCAGCACGTGATCACCGTCCGCGGCCTCGGTTACAAGCTGGCTCCGTGACGCAGGCGGGGACTCAGCCGGGCACCGTGTCTGGCACGGTTGCTGAGTTCGCTCGTGACCCGGCGCGGACGGTCACCCCGGGTCGGGGGCACCACTCCGGCACGCCCCGCGGCGGCCGGCAAAATACCGGCCGGCCACGCCGTCACCTGGGTCTCCGGGCAAGGGTGACGACGACGTTCGCTCTCGGGGCCCTCATCCTGTCCGGTGCTCTCGCGTCGATCACCTACTTCTCAGTCCGCTCGTCGGTGGTCAACCAGGAAGAATCCTCCCTCACGCACGAGGCGATCGCGAGCGCCGAGTCGTTGAAGGGGGCGATTCAGGTCCCGAACGCCGACTACCCGAATGCCCTCGCGTCACTGGACACTGCCCGGGGCTCGCAGTCCCTTCTCGAGAGCAGTGGACAGTGGTACCCATCGTCGCCGTCGCTGCAGCGCAACGTGCTCCCACAATCGCTGCGCTCCCTCGTGCGGCACGGCCGCTTGGCAGAGTTGATCGTCACGATCGGCGGGACACCGGAGCTAATCGTCGGTGTGCCGCTTGAGACCGACAATGGACTGGCGAGCTACTTTCAGCTGTTCAACTTGAGCGAGGTCCAGGGCACGCTGCGCACCCTGCTCGGGTCGCTCGTGCTCGCTGCCATCGTGACGACGCTCGGGGGTGCGGTGGTTGGCAGTTGGGGTGCTAGCCGAGCGCTGCGGCCGTTGCACCAGACTGCACAGGCTGCGCTGTCCATCGCCAAAGGGCGGCTCGACACCCGGCTGGAGAGTGACGCCTACGCGGATCTCGCGGTGTTGACGTCTGCCTTCAACGAGATGGCGGACGGGCTGCAAGAGCGCATCGCGCGGGAGATCCGGTTCACATCGGATGTCAATCACGAGTTGCGGTCGCCCCTGACGACCGTCGCTACTGCGCTCTCAGTGCTGGAATCTCGCCGAGACGAACTACCCGAACGTGCCCGCCAAGCCCTCGACCTCCTCGGGGCCGAGGTTCGCCGCTTCCGTCGCCTCGTCGACGACCTGCTCGAGATCTCCCGCCTCGACGCCGGCCTGGGAGACATGAACGCTCAGGAGGTCTCACTCGGGCCCCTCGTCCGGCATTCCGTGGCGGCCACACGGAGACCGGTCCTGCTCGACATCCCCGGGACCGTCGGTGACCGGCGGGTGTTGGTCGACAAGGTTCGCTTCGAACGGGTCATGGCGAACCTGATCGAGAACGCCGACCGCTACGCCGGCGGCGCCACGCGAGTGGTGGTCGTGGCCGACGCGAAGTGGGGCCGCATCGCCGTGGAGGACCGCGGACCTGGCATCCCGGCCGAGGAACGGGAACGCATCTTCGATCGTTTCTCGCGCGGCTCGAGCGGTCGCCGCCGTGGCATGGGCGACGGCACGGGGCTCGGCCTGGCCATCGCCGCCGAGCACGCCCGGGTGCTGGGGGGCCGCGTCTGGGTGGAGCCGAACGGATCGAGGGGTTCCCGCTTCGTCGTCGAGATGCCGGTACTGCCGCCGTCGGAGGAGCACTGATGCGACGACGACTGCTCCAAGGAGCGGCCACGTTCAGCTTCGTGTGTGTCATCGGCGTCGTGACAAGCGCCTGCGGCGTACCAATCGGATCGAGCCCGCAGGCCTTGCCCCAATCCGAGCTTCCCCAAGCATTGATGCAGCACGCTCCGAAACCGGTGCCGCCAGCCACGAACGGCGTCCAGGTCCCGATCTACTTCCTCTTCGACTCCCATCTGCTGCAGCAGGAGGCGTTCGTACACGGGCCGCCGACGCTGCAGGAGTTGCTGGACACGCTGGAAGTTGGCCCCTCCATCGGCCAGTACGGCAAGGGGATCAGCACGGCGCTGCAAGGGACGTCGAACCTCATAGCCATCGGAGTGGTGCGCGGCGTCGCCGAGGTCGGCCTCGACCAGGCGTACTACCAGCTGAGCGAGCCGCAGGCGGTCCTCGAACTGGGCCAGATCGTGTACACCGTGAGCGACCTGGCAAGCGTCAAGTCCGTGCTGTTCTATTTCGACGGCGAGCCGACAGATGTCGAGACCGAAAGTGGCAACACCGTGTCGGGTGCGGTGACGTCGGCAGACTACTGCCACGAGTCCTCCGCAGGCTGCCCGCACTCAGGGCACTAGCGCTCCGCAGTCAGGCTTCCGCCCGGTCCAGCCCCAGGCTCCAGTTGAGTCGTGGCGCGTCCGACCACAGCCGTTCGAGGTTGTAGAACGACCGGGCCTCGTCACTGAAGACGTGGACGACGAAGTCTCCGAAATCCATGAGCACCCAGCGGGCGTCGTCGAGCCCTTCGACCGCCCGGGGCGACACCCCGCGGCCTTTCACCTGGCGCTCCACTTCCTCAGCGATCGCCCGCACCTGGCGGTCGTTGTTGCCGCTCGAGATCACGAAGTAGTCAGTGATGGCGATCAGATCACCTACCTCGATGACCACTGTCGGCTCCGCTGTCTTGGCAGAAGCAGCACCGGCGGCAACGGTGACAAGATCGGTGGTCAAGTGGGCCACTCACCTCCCCGACATGGGCGTGCGCCCGAGCTACCCGAGATCGTCATCTCTCGACAACATACAGGGAGCGTTCGCGGATCACGCGGATGGCCTCCGACGGGACGAGAAAGTCGAGCGGGCGGCCGGTGGCGGCCCGGTCCCTCAAGTCGGAGCTGGAGATCTCGAGCGCGGGGATCTCGACGATGCTGACGTCCCAGCCGGCCAGTAGACCGGCGTCGACGCTCGCTGTGCCGGGCCGGTTGACGACGACTAGGCGCACCCGCGCCCGCACCTCGTCGATCCGCTCCCAGGTGCCGAGCATACCGGCCACGTCAGCCCCGATGACGAGGTACAGCTCGGCCCCGGGGTTGGCGGCCTCGAGCTCGTCGAGGGTGTCGGCCGTGTACGACACACCGCCACGATCGATCTCCATCGACGACGCCTCGAGCCCATCGCAGCCGCTCACAGCCGCTTCCACCAGGGCGAGGCGATGCCGGGCAGGAGTTACTGGGCGAGCGCCCACCTTCTGCCAGGGCTCGTTCGCGACGACGAGCAGCAGGCGGTCGAGCGACAGCTCGTAGTGGACGTTCACGGCTGCCACGAGGTGTCCGACATGCACTGGGTCGAACGTGCCGCCCAGGATCCCGATCCGGGTGGGGCCGCGCCCCGGGTCAGGGACGGGCAAAGGGGGCGCGGGAACGGTTAGATGCACGCAGGACGGCCGGCCGGGGCAGGTGACCGCCGGCCGCGCCATCACGGTCGCGAGCGCATGGATACGGCCTCCGCACTCCGAATCGGAACGGGCGCATCGGATGAGGTTAGACGGTGCTTTGGCTCAGCACGGCGCCCTCTAACCTTGTGAGATGGCAAGCAGTACCGGCTCCACCGAAAGCACGACGCAGGACGCGCCTGGGACGTGGTACCCGGGTTCCTGGCGGGACCACGAGGCGACGCAGCTCCCCGTGTGGCCGGACCCGGCGGTAGCCGACGAGGTCCGTGCTCAACTGCGCAGGCTGCCGCCGCTCGTGTTCGCTGGCGAGGCGAGACGCTTGACCCGAGCGCTCGCCCAAGTCGGCGCCGGCAAGGCGTTCGTCCTGCAGGCGGGCGACTGCGCCGAGTCGTTCGACGACTTCTCAGCCGATGCCATCCGGGACAAACTGAAGGTCATCTTGCAGATGGCGGTCGTGCTGACCTACGGCTCGGGTGTCCCCGTCGTCAAGATCGGCCGGATCGCCGGCCAATTCGCCAAGCCTCGATCCTCCCCCACCGAGCGCATCGGCGACATCGAGCTGCCGGCGTTCCGGGGGCACATCGTCAACGACGACATCCCCATCCCTTCTGCTCGGATCCCTGATCCCCGGCGGATGCTCACGGCGTACCACCAGTCGGCTTCGACGCTGAACCTGCTGCGCGCCTTCACCAAGGGCGGCTTCGCTGATCTGTCCCAGGTTCACTCGTGGAACCAGGACTTCGTCGCCTCGAGCGCCGAGGGTCGTCGGTTCGATGCGATCGCGGAGGAGATCGACCGGGCGATGCAGTTCATGAGGGCGTGCGGCGTCGACCTCTCGACAGACTCACCTATCCACCAGGTGGACTTGTTCACGAGTCACGAGGCGCTCCTGCTCGACTACGAGGAATGCCTCACGCGCCAGGACTCCCTCACCGGGGACTGGTACGACTGCTCCGCTCACCTGCTGTGGGTCGGCGAGCGCACGCACCAGATCGACGGCGCCCACGTCGAATTCGCCTCCGGGATCGGCAACCCCGTCGCCGTCAAGCTCGGACCGAGCACCGATGCCGGCGACGTGTTGCGGCTCTGTGACCGCCTCAACCCGTCTCGCGTGCCCGGCCGTCTGACACTCGTCAGCCGCATGGGTGTCGACCGTGTGCGTGCCGGGCTCCGGCCCCTGATCGAGGCCGTCACGTCGTCGGGCCATCCGGTGACGTGGGTGTGCGACCCGATGCACGGCAACACCTTCGCCAGCGAATCGGGGCGCAAGACGAGGCATTTCGACGACGTGTTGGGGGAGATTCAGGGTTTCTTCGAGGTACACCGATCGTTCGGCACCTGGCCAGGTGGGGTGCACGTGGAGCTCACCGGCGACGACGTGACCGAATGCCTCGGCGGGATCGGCGACATCCTGGAGGAGCAGCTCCCCTTGCGGTACACGACCGCCTGCGACCCACGCCTCAACGCACGGCAGTCGATCGACCTGTCCTTCAGGGTGGCGGAGCTCCTCCGAGAGCGCTGACCGCCGGCCGGTGCCGTGCGGTTGAAAATGGCCCGAGCAGCGTGAAAGAACCTGCTCAGCGGTGCCTTTTCAGCCTGTGACTGTTGTGAGCGCTGTGGCGGGTGTGGCAACAGTCACCCGTTGTGCCCTACAATGCCGCTCGAACCCGGGAGAGTGGCTGAGGTCCAGTCACGCCACTCCCCCGGTGGCACCGAGCAGCACGACACCGCCGGGGGGGCCTCCGTCCCATGCTCATCGATTCTCGAGAACACGGTGGGAGGGGCCGGGAGCGGCGTCGGGGTGTGTGGTCGCCCTACCGGCGACCGACGCACGCGCGGGGCCGCGCGAGGCCGAGGCGCCCTGCGGCAGTCGGCTGCTCCCTCGCACTGGCAGTCGTCTCCTCGCTCACCGTCTCCTGGACAGGCTCGGCCGGAGCGGCGCCGTCCAGCGCGCAAGCACCGACGGCGTTCACCGGGCGCGTCGTCAGCCCAACGTTCAGCTACGACTTCGCCACAGCGCTCGGCGGCGTCTACAGCTTCGGTGGCGCCGGCTGGTACGGCAACGAGCGCTGGCGACACCTGGCGGCGCCGATCGTCGGCATGGCCGTGACTCCCGATGGTCGGGGTTACTGGCTGGTTGGTGCGAACGGATCGGTGTTCAGCCTCGGCGACGCCATCTGGTATGGGTCGCTCAGCCGCGACGTGCTCGGCCCCGGGCAGCAGATCGTCGCCATGTCAGCCACCCCCGATGGCAGGGGTTACTGGCTCATCAACCAGTCAGGCGCCGTGATCCCATTCGGTGACGCACCATCCATCGCCGGAGGTCAGCCCCTTCCCGAGACCGACCTCGCGACGCCAATCGTCGCCGCAGCGATCACGCCGGACGAGCACGGTGCCTGGCTGACCGACACAGCCGGGCACGTCTACACCGTGGGGACCGCCGTCTGGTTCGGCTCGCTGGCCGGGCACCATCTCTGGCACCCGATCACCGCGATCGCGGCGATCCCGTCCGGCCGCGGCTACTGGTTGACCGACTCCGCCGGGGACGTCTGGGACTTCGGCGGTGCACTGGGCGGTTCCCCCGGGCCAAAGGGGTTGACGGCACCGGTCGTCGGGATGATCCCCGCGCAGAACCGCTACGGGTACTGGTCGGCGACGGCCACTGGATCGGTCATCGACGGTGGAGACGCCGAGTCTCGCGGCAGCACCGCCACGTCGGGTGTGGTAGCCATCGCGGCGGCTCCTCAAGTCGACCCGCCGCCGCTGCCGTCGGGGTCGATCGGCTACGACATCAACTGGCCGCAGTGCGCCTCGAACGGGTCGGCGAAAGCGGGAACGCTGCCCGGTCCCCCCGGCGATGCTGCTGGTACGACCGCTTACTCGGTCGCCGTCGTCGGCGTTGACGGATGGGCGGTCGGCGACGTCAACACCTGCCTGGCTGCCGAGGTGGCATGGGCCAAGCACGCGACGTACCCGTCGGGCTCGCACGAGTCCGGCACACCCCCCTACGACTTGTACATGTTCCTCAACTCGCCGTCCTCCGACTCGACCATCGATCAGAAAGGTCCCGCGGGCACCTGCGCCGACTACTCCGGCTTCACCTGGCAGAAGTGCCTGACCTACAACTATGGCTACAACGCGGCCATCGCGGCGGTGCAGTACGCGGACTCCGAAGGGGCCCACTCGAACCTCTGGTGGCTCGACATCGAGAACGATATCTGCGCACCGGGCATGTGGAACGACGCTTCCAACGGTGAATGGTGGTCGTGCGACCTGTCGCTGAACGCCGTGACTATCCAGGGTGCCCTCGATGCGCTGCGGTCGCTCGACATCACGGCCGGCGTCTACTGCACGGCGGTGCAGTGGCAAGGCATCACGAACCGCTACATGCCGACGGGTGGCGCACCGCTGCTGTGGATCGCCGGGGCGATCTGGACCTCACCGCCGTTCCCGTCGAGCTACGGCTATGTCGGCCCTGGTGCGGACTCGAAATACTGCACCGATTCCGCCTACCGGTTTGCTGGAGGTACGCCGCTGCTCCTCCAAGAGACCCCGGGTGGCGGCAACAACTACCCGTACGACCCCGATCTCGCCTGCTGACCTAGCGGTCCGAAGCGCAGCCGCCGCACCTACGGGCCGTCGGTAGCCTCCAACCATGGCCGAAGTGATCCGACCTGATCTCGCGCCCGGCTCGAGGATCGTCATCATCCGTCACGGCGAGGCCGTGAGCAACGCCGACGACATCGTCGCCGGTCACCTCAGCTGCAAGGGCCTCACCGATCACGGCCGCAACCAGGTCGAGGCACTCGCGAACCGCCTCCGGAGAACGGGGGAGCTCGCTGGAGCTGCCGCGCTCTACTCCAGCGTGCTGCGCCGGGCCGTGGAGACGGCGGAGATCCTGGCGCCCGCCCTCGACGGCCTCGAGATCCGACAGACCTGCAACCTGTGCGAGCGCCACGTAGGCGAGGCCGACGGGATGTCGTGGGCCGAGTACGAGGCACGCTACGGCGAGATGAAGCCCCCGTACGACCCGATGCGCCCGATGGCGCCAGGCGGCGAATCTTGGATCGAGTTCCTCGACCGGGCGGAAGAGGCGATGTACGAGGTCCTGGCGAGCCACCCTGGGGAGCTCGTCGTCATCGCCGGGCACGGCGGGATCGTGGGTGCGTCACTCGTGCGCTTCCTCGGGCTGGCCGAGCACGGTGCCTCCGTGCGCGGTCACGCCGACAACTCCTCGATGACAGAGTGGTCGTGGACGGGCAGCCGGTGGTGGTTCGTCCGGTACAACGACGCCGCCCACCTCGACAAGGAGGCGTGGGGCGCTTCGCAAGGCCTTCGTATCCCGGCGCCGGACTGGGTGACGCTCGAACCCAAGTGAGGCGCGCGGCGGGCCGGTCGTGGGACGATCCCTCTGTGGATCTCGAAGCGCTCCGCTCCAACGGGTTGTACGACCCCGAGGCTGCGAACGCGGGCGAGCGCCTCGCCTTGATCGAGCACCTCGTCGCCCTCGGCGCCACGATCCCGCAGATGGTCGCGGCGCAACGAGCCGGACTGCTCGAGTCGCTCGGTGGCGACCTCATGTTCTTCGATCTCGGAACGCCACTCACGGTGCAACAGGTGGCCGAGCAGTGCCAGGTCACCGCCGATCGGGTACTGCGCGTCAGGATCGCAAGCGGCATCCCGGCTGACGAGAACAGCCTGCTGCCGGACTGGATGCCCGAAGTCGTCGTGGCGTTCGAACTGGCCGCCGCCATGTTCGGCGAGCCTGCTCTGCTTGCTTTCACCCGGGTGATGGGGGCGTCGTCGGCTCGTATCGGCGAGGCGGCCGTCGGGCTCTTCCTGAGCGAGATCGAGTCGCAGTTCGCCCAGCCGGGAGTGACCGAGCTCGATCGCGCACGGGCGATCGAAGAGGCGAACGGGTTGTTCGACGTGATCGCCCAGACCATGACGAGGCTCATGCGTGAGCACCTGATCCTGGCGGTCCGGCGCCAGCGCACGATGGAGAACGCCGGCATCGGCCCGGTGGCGGTCGGGATCTGCGTGGGTTTCGTGGATCTCGTCGGTTCGACCGAGTGGGCCGCCTCGATCTCGCTGCGCGAGCAGGCCGCCGCCATTGCAAGGTTCGAGTCGGCTGCCTGGGACATCGCCACCAGCCGGCGAGGCCGGATCGTCAAGCTCATCGGAGACGAGGCGATGTTCGTCGCCCTCGACCCCGTCGATGCCTGCCGGATCGCCTCCGACCTCTGCGCCGCCGCCGGAGCCGAGCCGTCACTGCCGTCGGCGCGCGGTGCCGTGGGTGTCGGGGACGTCGTCTTGCGCGACGGGGACTACTACGGCCCGCTCGTGCACCTGGTGGCCCGATTGGTCAAGGCAGCGGACACCGGTGAGGTCGTCGTGACTGCCGAGCTGCGCGAGCGGTGCGAGCGCGTGGATGCGGGGGCCTTCGGCTTCGAGTCACTCGGGGTCCAGGCACTGAGAGGTATCGAGGAACCGGTGGAGCTGTCCAAGCTGCGCACCCCCCGTTGAGGTCGGGCGCGGCGGCACCTTACACGAGGTGCTCGACGAAACCCTCCAGCTGCCTCAGGTTCCGGCACTCGTAGACGCCATCGCAGAACTGGGCGTACTGCTCTACGATCGAGTCGCCACTCCCCCAGTACGACCGGGGCTCGGGGTTGAGCCAGTAGACGTGGCGGGCACGGTGACGCAACTCTTTCACCACCCAGGCCTCGGGCGAGTGGTAGTTGGACCGGGCGTCGCCGAGCAGGATGATGCTGGTCTTCGGCCCGACGTCGCGGCCCCATCGCTGCCAGAACACGTTGAGGGCATGCCCGTAGTCGGAGTGCCCGTCCACCCAGACCACGTCTGCTTCCTGGTTCACACGGTGGATGGCCTCACCGACGGTCTCGGAGCGCTCGAAGATCCCGGTGACCTCATCGATGCCGTCGATGAACACGAAACTCCGCACCTGAGAGAACTGGGCCGCGATGGCGTGCACGAGGTGCAGCGTGAAGCGAGCGAACGCCGCCACCGAGCCGGAGATGTCGGCGATGACGAATATCTCCGGCTTGGTTGGCTTGGGGTGGCGGAACCTCGGCTCGGCCGGCACCCCGCCATAGGACAACGAGTGGCGCATCGTCGAGCGGAAGTCGAGGGCGCCGCGGCGGAGGTGCCGCCGCTTGCGAGCGAGGCGAGCCTGCAGCTTGCGGGCCAGGGGCTGGATGGCTTTGCGGATCTGGACGAGCTCTTCGCGGGTGGCGTGCATGAAGTCCACGTCCTCCGGCAGGGGCTTGCGCAACGAGCGGGCGAGCGCCTCGACACCGCGGTCGGCGACGAGCCGACGCCGGATCTCCGCCTCGATCTCGCGGCGGAGCTCGTCGATCCTCGCCTTGTACTCGTCCTCCAGCAGCCGCTGCTCGAGCGCGGTCAGCTTGCCCTGGCTGAGCCCGCGCAGCACCGGCCCGGGCAGTGCGCCGGCGTCGCCGTCGGCGCCCGATCTCTCACCCGGTGGCCCCTCGTCGGAGTGCGCCTCGGCCACGAGGCGCGCCAGCACCCCGTCGAGATCGAGGTTCCGCAGGGTCCGGTACAAGTAGTAGGTACCACCGACCGGGCGGCCAGGTTCCATGCCGGCGTACCGGCCGACAGCGAGCCGGGCGACCGCCGCCAGCACCGCTTGGTCACCGTCTCGGAGCGCCTTGTACAACATGGCGGCGATCTCCTCCGGCGTCACCGCCTCGCCGCCGCCGCCGCCCTCGCCTTTGCCACGACCCTCTCCCCTACCCTGTCCAGCCGCGTTGTCGTCATTGGGACGCCGGTTCGACGCATCGTCCTCGGCGATGTCGTACTGCGGGCCCCGCATCGAGAAGTAGACCTCGAAGGCGGTGTCGAACGCCCGCCAGTGCGACGACGACTTCACGAGCGTCGCCCCGAGGGCGTACTTGATCGCTTGGCGGTCCTCCAGCGGGAGGTGTCGGATCGCCTCGGCTGCGTCCGCGGCCTCCGTCACCGAGACCGGCAGGCCTGCCCGCCGCAGCTCGGAGACGAAACCCGTCAGGACGTCAAGCACTAGCCCCCCGAACCGACAAGTCCGGCGCCCGACTTCGTCGAGGCCAGCTCCTTCGCCGCCACCTCGATGTCCGAGCGGTACTTGAGCAACAGGTGGAGCGTCTCGGTCGCCGTGCGCTCATCGACGCTCTCGATGCCCAACAGGACGAGGGTCCGTGCCCAGTCGAGGGTCTCGGAGATGGAGGGGTGCTTCTTCAGATCGAGTGAGCGCAGCGACCGGACGATGCGGGCGACCTGGTCCGCCAACTCGTGGGTGATGTCCGGGACCTTCTTCAGCACGATCTCGCGCTCTCGCTCGACCGACGGGTAGTCGAGGTGCAAGAAGAGGCAACGGCGCTTCAACGCCTCGGAAAGCTCACGAGTGTTGTTCGAGGTGAGGAACACGAGCGGGATCTGCGTCGCCTTCACGGTTCCGAGCTCCGGAATGGAGACCTGGTAGTCGGACAGGATCTCCAGCAGCAGCGCCTCGGTCTCGATCTCCAGGCGGTCGACCTCGTCGACGAGCAGGACGACCGGATCGGTGGCGCGGATCGCCTCGAGCAGCGGCCTCGTCAGGAGGAACTCCTCTGAGAAGATGTCCTCCTCCAGCTCATTCCAACCGGCGCGGCGCTCGCCCGCGTCCGCCGTTCCTTCGACCTGGATACGGAGGAGCTGTTTCTTGTAGTTCCATTCGTACAGCGCCTTCGACTCGTCGAGGCCCTCGTAGCACTGGAGCCGGATGAGTCGTGCCCCGGTCAAGCGGGCGATGGACTTGGCCAGCTCGGTCTTGCCGGTTCCCGCAGGCCCTTCGACGAGCACCGGCTTGGCGAGACGGTCGGCGAGGTAGACGACGCCGGCCAGCCCGTCGTCGGCCAGGTACCCGACCGTCGCCAACGCGTCACGGAGCGCCGGCACCGACTCGAAGCGCGGCGCCGACAGCGGCAGGTCCGCACCCCACATGCCGTTGCCAGATGCTGGCGTATCGATCACGTCCGGACCTGCCCTTCCCCATAGATTGCGTACTTCACGGTCGTCAGCTCACGGAGGCCCATCGGGCCGCGAGCGTGCAGCTTCTGCGTGGAGATGCCGACCTCCGCGCCGAGACCGAGCTCTCCGCCGTCGACGAAACGTGTCGACGCGTTCACGAGCACCGCCGCCGCGTCGACCTCCCGGACGAACCGGCGAGCCGCTGCGATATCCCGCGTGACGATCGCCTCGGAGTGCCCTGAACCGTAGCGGGCGATGTGGGCGATGGCCGCATCCAGGCCGCCGACGACCGCCACGGACATCTTGAGGTCCAGGTACTCCCGCCCGTAGTCGTCGGCAGCGGCAGGACCGATGCCCGGCACGAGAGCCCGGGCGCGCTCGTCGCCGACGAGCTCGACGCCCTCGGCGGTGAGCCGCCGGGCGATCCTCGGCAGGAACTCTCCGGCAACGGCGGCATGGACGACGAGCGACTCCGCCGCATTGCAGACGCTCGGTCGCTGCGTCTTGGCGTTGACGACGATCCGCTCGGCCATGTCGAGATCCGCCGCCGCGTCGACGTACACGTGGCAGTTGCCGTCGCCGTCGAGCACGTAGGGGACCGTTGCCTTGTCGAGGATCATCGCGATGAGGCCGGCGCCGCCGCGGGGGATCAGGCAGTCGATCACGCCGCGGAGCTGCACGAATTCCTCAGCGGTCTCGTGCCTCGTGTCCTCCACGAGGACCACGGCATCTGCGGGCAGTCCGGCCTTGACGGCGCCGTCCCTGATGGCCGTGGCGATCAGCCGGTTCGATCTGAGCGCCGATCCCGACCCCCGGAGCAAGGCTGCGTTGCCCGACTTGAGGCACAGCGACGCCGCCTCGGAGGTGACGCTCGGCCGGTTCTCGTAGATGATTCCGACGACTCCGAGCGGCACCCGCACCCGCTCGACGACGAGGCCGTTCGGGCGCACGTGGCCCTCGAGGATCTCGCCGATCGGATCGGCGAGCGCCGCCACGGTGCGCAGCCCCTGGGCCATCGCTGCGACCCTGGCCACGGTCAGGCGCAGTCGGTCGACCGTGGTCGCCGTCGCATGGAATGTCTCGGCTCGGGCGACATCGGCAGCGTTCGCCTCCAGGATCTCGCCCGCACGAGCGCCGAGTAGGTCAGCAGCGTGACTCAGTGCCTCGTCCTTCTGCGCGGTACCGGCAATGGCGAGGACGTGGGAGGCCTCTACAGCCCTCCTACCCAGCTCGCTCAACTCAGTTCTGACAGCCACGACGTCATCAGATCCCGGGGCGTCGTGGCCGGCCTGGTGCGAATCGGCCATGGCACAGGCTATCGGTCGGCGCTACGGCTCAGCCCGTGCCCGGCGGCGGCGATCACTCTCCCCGGAGGTGGCGCGCCAGGCAATCCCGCTGCCAAGCGCGCTCAACCTCGGCCGCCGGCGCCCCATGCGAATCCTTGGCCGACTGCCGCGCCCGTTCAGCCGCATCGGTGGCAGCAACCCAGGCCGGCACGATCCCCGAGCGGCGTCCCGGGGTGAACAGCCCCCAAGCCGCCGTCGGGTTGCCGGCCGCCTCACCTACGGCCGCGACCGCTCCCTCGGCGACGACATCAGCCGCCGTGGCGCCGGCGCTACGGCCACTGGTCACCGACTCCTCGTACCTGAGGTTCCCGGCTTCGACGAAGCGAGGAAACGCCTCGTGGCGCAAGGCCTCGACGGCGGCGAGCACCGCCTCCTGCGCCGCCGCGATCGCAGTCCATCGCTCGTCCTCGAACAGTGACTCGGCGTCGGCTTCGTTGTCGATCGCAGCGGAAAAGGCAAGATCCGCCAGCTCGGCACCCTTGCGGCGGAGGCGGTGGATCGTTGCGACCCGGGACACCCGACCGAGCAACGCCGCGTCGGCCGCCGGGGCATCGTCCAGCCACTTCCTCACCTGAGAGAGCACAACAGACAGGGCGTCGCCGGTCGGCACCGGTTGCAAGGCGAGATCGCGGGTCACGTGCTCGGCGCAGTCAAGCGCGAAATATGCCGCCTCCCGCAGCGACCAAGCCGTCTCGCTCACAAGCTCGGCGGTGCCTGCGACGTGGCGAGCGACGAAGATCCGCTCGCTGAGCGCGTCGAGCAACCCGTCGAGATCGAGGAGCGCCACCTGGCCATGGGCCGAGGGCTCGAGGACGGTCCCCACCGCGCCGCCGTTGTCTCCGTCGGCCGGCGACGGGAGCGACCAGATCGTCTCCTCGCCGTCGTGGATCTGCTTCCCGTGCCGATCAGTCGGTACGAACAATGCATCGGTCGGGATGTCGACAGTCACTCGGTGCCTCCGGCGGGCTCGGGAACGGCCCAAAATAGTCGCACGTGCGGGACCTGCACTTCAGACAGCGCCTCCCGATCGATGAGCGCCACCTTGCTCACGGGAAAGTAGCCGCTCCGGGCCACATGCGGTCCATGATGGAGCGATGAACTGGCTGGAGCAGGCGCTCGAAGAGTCCGGGGTCGGAGAGCGATTGGGCCGCCAATTGCGTTTCGTCCTGGAGCTCGACCGGGCCAAGTCCGTGCTGCGACGGACCTACGTGTCGGATGGCACCCGGCGGGAGAACGACGGCGAGCACATGTGGCACGCGATGCTGGCTGGGCTCGTCCTCGCCGAGCACGCCGACGAACCGGTGGACGCGGTTCATCTCGCTCTCATGCTCGCCGTCCACGACATCGTCGAGATCGATGCCGGCGACACCTTCGTGTACGCGGATGCAGCTGTCCAAGCCCGCAAGGCGACCTTGGAGAAGGCCGCCGCCGAACGCATCTTCCGATTGCTCCCCGAGGACCAGCGAGATATGTTCTCCGAACTTTGGGAGGAGTTCGAGGCTCGCGCGACTCCGACGGCAAGGATGGCGGCGGCCATCGACCGTCTGCTGCCACTGATGCTCAACCGGGCGGTCGATGGCAGGACCTGGCGTGAGCACGGGATCACGGCAGAGCGGGTCGTCGAGGTCAACTCGAGGATCGCGGATGGCTCAGGCGCACTGTGGTCGTTCGCCCGGGTCGTCCTCGAACAGGCAGTTGCCGGCGGAACCCTCGACCCAGGGCCTTGATGGCGGGATCACGCCGACCGGGGATCACGCCGCAGGCGGCGGCTACATGAGCACGACGAGGTCGTCGCGGTGCACGACCTCGTCGGCGAGATCGGCCGGTAACTCGGCCGTCCGCCGGCCGAGCCATTCGTGCGACCGCCCGGCGGGCACCCGCACGATCCCCTTGGCGAACACGACGCGATCCGGTCCACAGATCTCCACGGCGTCGTCCTCGAAGAAACCCCCCTCTGCCTCCGTCACCCCGGCCGCCAACAGGCTGGTGCCACGCTCGGTCACCGCAGCGCGCGCCCCCTCGTCGACCACGAGGCAGCCGGCCGGCTTGAGAGCGAAGGCGATCCAGAGCTTGCGAGCCGACAGCGACCTGCGGTGCTGGACGAACACGGTTCCGACGCCGGCCTCTCCGGCGACCGCGTCCCGGAGCACCGCCGGCCGGTCGGCGGCAGCGATGACGGTCCGCACGCCGGACCAGGCGGCGATCTTGGCGGCGGCGAGCTTCGATGCCATACCACCGCGGCCCGCCTCGCTGGCGGGACCGCCTGCGGCCCGCTCCAGCTGCTGATCGATCTCGATGACCTCCTCGATCAGGGTGGCCTCCTCGTCGACACGGGGATCGGCACTGAACAGCCCCGCCGTGTCGGTGAGGAGCACAAGCAGGTCTGCCTGGATGAGGTGAGCCACGAGCGCTGCCAGCCGGTCGTTGTCCCCGAAGCGGATCTCGTCGTCGGCGATGGCGTCGTTCTCGTTCACCACCGGCACGACGCCGAGGTCGAGCAGCCGGTTCAGCGTCTCGCGGGCGTGGAGGTAGCGCTGACGGTGCCCGAAGTCGAGCGGAGCCAGCAGGACCTGACCGACCAGCAGGCCGAGGGCGCCGAAGGCGTCGTCGTAGACCCGCATCAGCCGGTGCTGGCCGATCGCCGAGAGCGCCTGCAACGTCACCGGGTCGACAGGTCGCGCCCCACCGGGAGACAGTGCTGCGACTCCCGCCGTCACGGCACCGGAGGTGACGAGTACGGTGCGGTGCCCGCTCTCCGCGAGCGTGGCGATGTCGTCGGCGAGCTTGGCGATGGCGTCCCGGTCCACGCCACCTTCTGGCAGCGTGACCGAGCTGGTCCCGATCTTCACGACGACGATCACCGGTTCACCCTGCCACATCGGGCCATGGGGTCTGCCAAATAGAGCCCGTGGGCCGAACCATCAGTCTTCGTAGGAGAACTCCAGCTTGCCGATCCTCACCGCGTCCCCTTGCCTGGCACCGGCTCGGTACAGGGCACGGTCGACGCCGATGCGCTTCAACCGGCGCTGCGCGTGGGCGAGCGCATCAAGGTCGTTGAGGTCGGACACACCAACGGCTCGCAACGCTTCCCTGCCGGAGACGACCCACGTGGCGCCCACGCGCTCGATGGTCACCCCTTCGGCTCCAGGGCGGTGGATCACCGGTGACGTCCGAGGGGCCGGAGCGGCTCGCCGAGCATCGTCGACGATCTCCATGCACTTGCGCACCAGCTCGCTCACGCCTTCACCGGTCACCGCCGAGATCTCGAGGTCGCCGCCGTAACTGGCGAGGGTCGGGCGGGCCCCGGCTGGACGCGAGTCACACCGCGATCCGACGACGAGACGCGGACGGTCCACCAGCTCCGGCCGGTACCGCTCGAGCTCGTCGAGCAGCACTCTCACCTGGTCGGCAGGCTCGCGGCCCTCGCTCGGCCCCAGGCCCTCTGTCTCGGCGAGGTCAACCAGCACGAGCAGCACCCGGGCCCGCTCGACGTGGCGCAGGAATCTGTGCCCGAGGCCCCGCCCGTCGGCCGCACCCTCGACGAGACCTGGGATGTCGGCGATCACGAACTGGGAGGGCTGGGACGTGACCGAGGATCGCCCGACGTGTACGACACCGAGATGAGGCTCGAGCGTCGTGAACGGATAGCTGGCGATCTTCGGCTTCGCGGCTGAGACTCGGGACACGAGCGTCGACTTCCCGGCGTTCGGAAAGCCGACCAACGCTACGTCGGCCATCAGTTCCAGCTCGAGGTTGAGCCACCGCTCCTCGCCGAGTTCGCCCTGCTCGGCGAACGCGGGGGCACGGAGGCGATTCGAGAGGAACCTCGCGTTGCCCCGACCACCCCGGCCGCCCTGAGCGGCGACGAATTGGTCGCCGGTCGTCACGAGATCGGCGAGCAGGTCACCGTCCAGTGACCGAACGAGCGTGCCTTCAGGGACCGACACGACGAGATCGGTCCCCCGCCGACCGTGCCGGCGCTTGCCGCTGCCGTGCGTCCCATCGCCCCCGCGCCGGTGCGGGTGCTCCTCGAACCCGAGAAGCGACACGACCTGGTTGCTCGCCTCGAGCACCACGTCGCCCCCTGAGGCACCATCTCCGCCGTCCGGTCCACCTTTCGACACGTACGGCTCGCGACGGAAGGACACGCATCCGGCGCCGCCGTTGCCTGCCTTCACGTGCACTTGCGCTTCGTCGACGAAGCCCGGCATCGTTCCCGCCTGTCAGTTCAAGGAGGCGTCGACTGGGTGCCGCGCCAGTACGGCAAGCCAGCCGCCCTGGCGCCGCAGGACGCGTTCCCACAGCTGGCTGGGCTCGGGGGACAGGACGTCTTGCTGACGTCCCTCGACGACGAACCACGCGCCTGCTTCGATCTCCTCTTCGAGCTGGCCGGGTCCCCAGCCGGAATATCCCGTGAACACGCGCAACCCGGCGAAACTGACCGGGATGTCCTCTGGGCCACGATTCAGATCGACCGTGCCGAGGTCACCGATGAGCGGTGAGTACCCGTCCGACTCGAGATCGCTCCCGTCGGCGCCCGCCACGCCAGGTTCGCCGCGGGCTCCTTGCATTCGGCCGACGCAGATCGCCGCGTTCGGCTGCACCGGACCGCCGACGAAGAGCACTTGAGGCTCGGAGGCATGCAGGCTCCAATGAGGAACAACCTCGCCGATGGCGGTGTCGCTCGGGCGGTTCAAGACCACACCGAGGGCGCCATCGGAGTCTGCAGCCAGCAAGAACACGACGACGCGATAAAAATTTGGATCCTCGAGCGCCGGCGAGGCGACCACGAGGCGGCCCTTGGCGGGAGGTGCGGACATCCCCCGCCCCTGCTCACTGCTCCTGCGGTCCGGCGCTTCCGTTGAGCGCCGATCCGACGGGCCGGACGTCCACGAGCCGGCGACCGCGCCTGGAGTCGAACTTGACGGTGCCGTTGGCCGTCGCGAACAACGTGTCGTCCTTGCCGCGCCCCACGTTCTCGCCCGGATGGAAATGCGTGCCCCGCTGCCGCACGATGATCGAGCCGGCGTTCACGACAGTGCCGTCGTACACCTTCACACCGAGGCGCTGCGCGTTGGAGTCGCGCCCGTTGCGAGTGGAACCGCCACCTTTGGTCTTCGACATCTCGGCCTCCTCAGCCCTGCTCCGACGCGGCGGTCTCGGTACTGCCACCGATGCCGGTGATCTCGAGCGTGGTGTAGCGCTGGCGGTGGCCGTAACGCCTGGACTGGCGCGACTTGGACTTGTAGGTGAACCCCACGATCTTCGGGCCCTTCACCTCGCCGACGACCGTCGCGGTCACGCTCTTCGACGCAAGGGCGTCGGGGGACGTCGTCACCTCGTCCCCGTCGACGACGAGGAGGGGGGTCAGGCTGAGCTCGTCGCCTGGCGCCACATCGAGCAACTCCACGTCGACAAGCTCGCCGACTTCGACTCGTTCTTGCTTTCCGCCAGCGTTGATGACCGCATACATAGGCTGATTACCATAGCAAGAAGGCCGGGGGTCCCCGAACAGCCGCGCGCCGGTCCGACCAGCCGGCCGGGGGCTCGACCGACCAGCAGACCGGTGGTTCAGTCCACCTCTTCGAAGACGAGACCGCGGCCGTTGCACATCGGGCACGTGTGCGAGAGCGTCTCAACGAGACCTTCGCCAACCCGCTTTCGCGTCATCTCGATCAATCCCAGCTCCGAGATGTCGTAGACCTGCGTCGGCGTCTTGTCCCGGGCGAGAGCGGAGCGGAACGCCGCTGCCACTGCCTGGCGGTTCGCCTTCACCTCCATGTCGATGAAGTCGATGACGATGATCCCGCCGATGTCACGGAGGCGGAGCTGGCGGGCGATCTCGCCGGCAGCCTCCAGGTTGTTCTCGAAGACCGTCTCTTCCAGGCTGGACGAGCCCACGTTCTTACCGGTGTTCACGTCGATGACGGTCAGGGCCTCGGTGCGCTCGATGATCAGCGATCCACCGGAAGGGAGCCAGACCTTGCGGTCGAGCGCTTTGTGGAGCTGTTCATGCACGTGCTGGCGCTCGAACAGCGGAAGGCCCTCTTTGGTGGTGTCGTACAGCTCGACCCGGTCCGCCAGCTGGGGCTCGAACTCGGTGACGTAAGCCTTCACGATCTCGTACAGCGCCGGGTCGTCGATCAGGACAGCGCGGTGCTCTTCGGTGAGCTCCTCACGGATGATGCGCACCGCCATGTGCGGCTCGGAGTACAGCAGTGCCGGAGCCGGGAGCCGGCGAGCGCGCTCATCGATCTCATCCCACTTGGCCACGAGCTGCAGGACGTCGCGGCGAAGCTCCTCAGCTGACGCCCCAGCCGCAGCCGTGCGGACGATGAGTCCATGTCCCTCGGGACGCACATCGTCGAGGATGCGCCTGAGCCGCCGCCGCTCGTTGTCGTCGAGGCGCCGGGAGATGCCGTAGGTGGTCGACTGGGGAACGAGCACCACGAAACGACCCGGGAGCGACACCTCCTGGGTCAGCCGCGCACCTTTCAGCCCGATCGGGTTCTTCGTGACCTGGCACACGATGGTCTGACCGGGCCGGAGCAGGTGCTCGATCCGATCCGCACCAGGCTGGCGCTCGATGTCGTCCCGTTCGAACGACACGTCACCCCAGTACAGGACCGCGTTCTTCGGCGTCCCGATGTCGACGAAGGCGGCTTCCATCCCGGGCAGCACGTTCTTCACGCGGCCGCGGTAGATGTTGCCGATGATCTGGAGCGCCTCGTCCTGAGGTCGAGCCACGTAGTGCTCAACGAGCGCCCGACCCTCGAGAACGGCGATCTGAGTGCGTTCAGGCTCCACGTGCACACACATGAGGTACCTGCCGAGCGGACGGCCGTGCCGTTCTCTGCCGCGCCGGCGGGAGCGTCCCGACGCCCCAGCGTCCTGATCGGAGCTGATGCCGGCCGTGTCTGCGGAGGCGTCGTTGACGGACGGGTGGCCGCCTGGCTCGGCCGACGCTCGGGCTGGCTTGCTCGACCCATCCGTCGGTTTGTCCTCGACGGCCTTGCGCGACCGCGCCGGAACGCTGCCGGAAGTGCCCGTTGTCTTGGCGCCGCTCGCGGAGCCGCTCCCTGCGCGTCCCGAGGTGGGCGAGGCTTGACGGGACTCCCCGGCGCCAGCAGGGCCCGCAGCGGGGCCGGTTCCGGCGCCGGAGCCTCGACCGCGTCCTCGACCGCCGCGGCGGCGTCTCGACGTACCGCCGCCGCTGCCCGCGCTGGATCCGGCCTGCTCGCCAGCGCCACTGGCGCCGGAGGCGCTAGCGGTGCCGGCAGCAGCGCTACCAGAGCCAGCCGCGGCCTCCGCGGCCGCGTTCACGACGGGCGGGGCTGGCCGGGTGTCGCCGATCTTCGGCCGGCTGGTGCCAGGCGGACCGGCCACCGTGTCGCCTCCCGTGGGGGCACCGTTGCCTGGAGAATCGCTCGCAGTCGCAGGACTGGCGCCAGGAGCACCTGCCGCAGGACTGGCGCCAGGAGCACCTGCCGCAGGACTGGCGCCAGGACCGCCGTCAGCAGGCCCTTGCGTGACTTCCGCGGTGACGCGGGCCACGTCGGCGTTGCCCGGGGTAGCGGCCGGCGGACGACTCGCCCGCGGTTCCACAGGGCCGTCCGGGGCCCCGCTGGTCGCCGGCGGCGCAGCCAGGCGGTCCGGGGGAACGTCCCCCGGTACACGCTCGGCCGGCGCCGGGCGGCCGGTCATCGAGTCCGACATCGGGAAGATCCCTTCTCGAGGGCGCGCGAAAGCGCGCCGGGTGCACCCAGCGGGCGGCTGGCGCCGCGCACGACTTCGCAGCGGCGCGCCAGCTCGGGGTGCTTACGTCAGTGACGAGCACAGTGTCCCGACCGTCCCAGTCGTTGAACCCGGAGCTGGCCGCATCGGCAAGCCGGCTGAGCGCAACGAGGACGGAACAGACGACGAACGCGGGTGCCACGCGGCAGTGCTGCGGCAGGCTCGGCGTTGTCATCCTGGGGGCAGCCTAGTGCCACCAGGACTGCAACCCTGGCGTCTCGATTACTCAGGGCGGACGGCGATCACGTCCCAGCTGGCGGCAGGTGGAGGTTGAGCTTCGGCACCGGATGCGCGACCAGGTACTGGAAGATCGCCCGGACCACCGGTGCGGCGTCAGAGGCTCCGTACCCGGACAGCGGTATGACAACTGCGACGCAGTACTGCGGCGCCCTCGGATCGCCCGTAGCCGGTCCGAAGCCGATGAACAGAGCCGTCGGTGGGACGTTCGAGTTGCTACTCGTGGTAGCAGTGCCGGTCTTCCCCGCGAGCGGGAGCTTCGAGACGGGGAAGCCCTGAAAAGCCGAGTACGCGGTCCCCGTGTCGCCCGGGGCGTCGGAATTCACGACACCCTGCAGCCCCGTGAAGATGGCGTTGTAGGTGCTGGACGGCAGCGGCACGTGTCCCATGACCTTGGGCTTGAACACCTTCAGGACCTTGCCGGTCGGCGACACGATGGCGGCTGCCACCTCCGGGGCGTACCGCGTGCCGCCGTTGGCAAACGTGGCGTAGGCGTTGGCGAGCTGGAGGGGGGTGACGAGGGTCTCGCCTTGACCGAAGGCGGTTTCCAGGGCGTCGCCCGGACCGTAGTACGTGTTCGGGAACGCCTTCGGGGCAAGCTTATGTTGCTGGATCCGCAACGAAGGCCCATCAACCTGGCCGTAGTACTCGCTGGGCAGGTCGATGCCGCTCGACTGCCCGAAGCCGTACTCAGCCGCCTTCTGCTGGATGGGCTCCTGGCCGTAGGTGCCCGAGTCCGCCCAGAAGTCGTAGCCCATGGTGTAGAAGAACACGTCGTCGGAGATGGTGATCGCCGTCTCGACATCGCAGGACCCGCAACTCTCGCTCTCGTTGTTGATGAAGGTGCACTGACCGCTGCACCTGCCCGGGATCGTGAACGACCCGGGGTCGGGCTCGGGCGTATACGGGGTGATGAGGCCGTCGTCGAGCGCAGCGGTCGCCGTGGCGAGCTTGAAGCTCGACCCAGGCTGGTAGTCGCCCTGCATGACCCGGTTGAGCATCGGGTAGTTCGACGAGACGTCCGTGAGCGTCTTGTAGTGGGCGGTGCTCATTCCGCCGACCCACCAGGCGGGGTTGTACGTCGGGTACGACGCCATGGCGAACACAGAGCCGTTCTGGGGATCGATCACGACTGCCGCGCCTGAGTCGGTCGGCAAACCCTGAGTGTGAAGCTTGGTGATCTCGCTCGCAAGAGCCTGCTCGGCAGCCTGCTGGAGGCCGACATCGATGTTGAGCACGACGTCGTCGCCCGGGGTCGGCGCTGTCTCGGACCGCGTCCCCACCGGGTCGCCGAGTGCGTCGACCTCGAGCACCTGCTTGCCGGGGTGCCCGCGCAGCCACTTCTCGTATTGGGCCTCGATCCCGGCTTGCCCGATCACGTCGCTCGGCAGGTAGCCGTCCTTGGAGAGCTGTTTTAACTCGCTCGACGTGATGTCGGCGACGTACCCCAGCATCTGAGCACCGAGGTCCCCATTCGGGTACGTGCGCTCGGCGACGTAGCTCACAGTCACCCCCGGGAACTCCGCTTGGTGCTCGGTGAGGTCCACGATCTCGCTGGCCGACACGCCGACGGCGACAGGGACCGGCTGGTAGATGCTGTCCTGCTGGTCGTTGATGTCGGCGTTGATGACAGCGGTCGAGATGCCGAGCGCTACGGCGAGATGCTGGATGACCGAGGGGTTGTTCGCCGCTTCCTGGCGGTTCAACGTGACCACGGGCATCACCTGGTTGGCGACGAGGATCGAGCCGTTCCGAGAGAGGATCAGCCCACGCGGTGGCGAGATGGGGATGGTCCGAGTGGACAGGTTGTGCTCGTACTGCTTGGCCGCCGGCCCCTGCAGCACCTGGAGCGACCAGAGACGGACGATCATCATCGAGAACAGGCCCAGCACCACGATGCCCATGACGGTCAGCCGCAGACCTACGTGGACGGGCTCGTTCCGCCGCTGGACCTCCTTCTCCTCGCCCTCGAGCCGGCGCAGGGGGCTCGAGGAGATCCGCTGCCGGGGTCGATCGGTGGGCTCCTCTTCGAGCTGAGGCGGCGCAACCGGGCGGGGGACCTGAGGTCGCCCCATGGCGCTCCCGGAGCTCGGGCGTCCGGCGCCTCCGGGGTTGGTGGGCCCGCCACGGTCCGGTCTGCTACGCCCTGAGCCGCTGCCTCGGCGGCGCGGTCCCGCGGGACCTTGGGGCGGCGTCACCGGGCGCTCCCACCCGACGTGGTCGCGAGCTCACGGCCCGCCGAATCGGCGCTGAGAGCCCAGGTCATGGCGGCGGCGGCTGGGATGACGAGCACGACGTTGGCGACCGCCACCACTGCCACCACGACGATCAGCTGGTGCCGAGGCAGTTCAGGCTGCCCGAGAAGAGCGCCGATGCCATCGAACAGCAGCGACCCTGCGATACCGCCGGTGAAGGCCGTGACGATACGGAAGCCGTAGGGCGCCCGCCCGGCCGGGAGGGAGGCCACG